>CANDYO010000022.1 GCA_947424995.1 Rickettsiales bacterium
TCCCAGAGCAAATCATTGAATTTACAGAACCGTCGTCTTCGCAATAAGGATTAGCTGCTTCTGTTACTGCTTTGTATGTAATGCTTATGCCATTAATAACTAAACCTCCGCATAATGCATAGAAACCACCAAGAATTACAACTCCTACAGCTATTTTGCCTATGCCGCCGCCTATTTGAGCAGATCTTTTTATTGTTTCAATGGAAGGTAAATCTGTTGCTTTAAATGGAGAATACATCGTTTTTTACAACCTTTTTGAATGAATGTTAATAAGTATTAAACGACATCTAAATACATGTCAATAGCTTTTATAGATTATCTTAATTGTAATCTAGACTTAATCAAATGCTATGCTTTTTGATTATATTTTTTAAAGGAGTAGATTTAGGGCTTATTTCATCTAGTACAGAAGTGTTTGTAATATATATTTTTGGTTTGGTAGGTTTAGCATTCCAAGTTATATATGCTTTAGCCATATTGGCTAAATAATTTTCTCCTAATCCCCATAATTGAGTAAATGCTAAATTATGAGCTAAATTACTATCTGGAAATGCTTTGGTGGCTTTACCTAAAGTTTTGCTAAATAATGGATCAGAGGCAATTTTCATTGCTTCGGGAGCTACCTCTAACAATAAAGGCATAACCTTAATGTCTTTTTGTTTTAAATCAATATTTTCTTGCACATGCTTGATAACTAATGACGATTCATTAGGATTATCTTCCATTAGTTTTAAAACGCTTTGACTGAACTCTGTTAGATCTCTAATTACATGTTGATGATCCATTTCGGTGTTAACGCCTAGCTCTTGTAAAGCTTCCGGTGAGGATTTTAATAATTTTTCAAATAAGCTACTTATACCAGCTTTGTTTTTAGCGATGGAATGTACTAAAGCTTTATCTTTAACGATATCAATTGTGCAGTTTGCTACTTCGTCTAATAGTTCTTTTCTATTTTTATCACTTATTTTGTCGGTATCATTTAACTTTGCTTTGGTTATTGCTTTACCTAAAGAAATTAGATTATCTCTATGAACTTTATCTGACAACATGCTACCAAGTACAGGTCTCCATTGAATTAGTATATCAGTTAGCTCAGCTCCATCTTTCATAGCTGCACTTAATTGCTCTTTTTTTCTATGATATAAATCAATGCTTGGCCTAAGTATAGTTAATGTGCGGTTTATAATCGATTTCATCTGTATTTCTCTTTATATGGATATCCCTGGCAATCTATGCTGAAAGCATAGCGCAGACTGGAGATCTTATGAGTTTTTTTCTCACGAGATCCACGATCTCAAGCGCTTTCGTTAGGGATAACTCCAAATCTCATAGCCAAAACATTATAATAGCATATAAAGGTTAATTTAGTTTTAATCCCTTATATAAAGATGCAGCAGTGGCAAAAGCGATTAGGCTAATTAATAAGCTAGGAGCAAGATCCCAGCCTGTTTTAGCGACAATAAATCCTGCAAGACTTGGAAACATCCCACCAAAGCTTAAACCGGACATTAGTAGAATTCCTATGTTCCTTCCTCTTACCTCTCTAGAGAAGAGAGAGTAAATTAATTTATATAGCGGGCCGCCAAAAATTGCTGCAGTCATTGTAAAACCAATTTGAGCTATAACAATATAGCCTTTAGTTAAAAGATATAAGCAAAATATGCTGGTTGGTATAACTAGCAAAGCGGCATATATCATATATTTTCTTTGATTTACTGCATCATAAACTAAGCCAATAAAGGGTAAAGCTAAGATATAAGTTATAATGGCGATAAAACTTGCATATAATCCAGTAGTTACAGGTAAATGTAAAATTTTGGTGACATAGAAATTACTATAAGTCATTGGTAACCAAACAGTTACTCCAATTAATAACCCAATCATCACTACTAAAAATCGTTTAAACTTAATATTAGGGTCTATTTTGTTAGAATCTTTAGTTTGAGGAGGAGTAAATTCACTTAAGTAGTTCCGTAGTTTGTAACTTAAGTAACTTCCCGTGCCGCCCATAAAAAATGCAACCCGCCATAGCCATTCAGGTGCCCAGGGCTGCATGCAAGCTACTGCCATCAATAAAGCAATTAAACTGCCAACGGAACCTGAAGCTACGATAATGCTACTTATCAAGCCTTGATGATTAGCTTTAGTTTCCATTAGATATATTCCAGCGACTGGATATTCCCCACCTAAAGCAATACCCTGCATTAATCGCAAGAATACAAAGATTAAACTGCCTATAATGCCTATACTTTCAAAGTTGGGCAAAAAAGCTAGGCCTAGACTTGGAAAGATTGCCCATTTAACTGATCTAATTAAAGCCGTTTTTCTGCCATGTTTATCGGACATTAAACCGAATATATAACCGCCTATAGGTCTAATAATAAATGAAAGTCCAAAGAGGAGTAAACTTAAAATATGAGTATAAGTAGAAGAGTGATCTGGAAAAAATAAGGGAGTAATGATGAAGCCTAAATGCGCAAAGAGTAAAAAGTCATAATATTCTAGGATGGTGCCAAAAACTATAAGTGAAATAACTTTAGATTTATTCTGTTGCTGTTCCATTTATTTCGCCCATAACTAGATTGCATCAATATAAGCTATATAACAATAATGGGTGATATTCAAATCAAAAATAAATGATTCAGCTTTTTAAATGGTTCCTCAGAAAGAATTTTTAGCTCAGAGTGCCCTCAATTTTCTGTGAGGGGCGGCTGAAAAAAATTCTTTTTCGAGCCGCTTTTGTTTTATTTCTGTTCGAACTTATTTACTATACGGGGCACCAATCACTAATGCCAGCTAATTCGCAAAAATGTTGATCAGATAAATCTATATCCATTAGTATAGATGGCAGATCAAAAGCAATAACAAGTCCAACGAAGGCACTAAGAGATCCATAAGCCTCAGCTCCGGTCTTAATGCTGTGTGCAAGTTTTGCAACTTCGGTGCTAATGCTTTGTGCGGTCTGTATATTGTTAGGAATGAAGTTATTAGGAGTGAAACAAACATCTCCTTCCATAGATACGAAAATTGTTGGAATCATATCTTTTGTTGAGTATTCTGTTATAACCTCAGTAATTGTATTGCGAGCAATTTGAGCGCTATTAAAATACTTATAGACAGATGATCCTGTGATTATAAATGCGCCGGTAGTAATAGTATTAGCAATATAATATGTTTTTTGTTGTTCGTTTAATGTAGTCATAAAAATCTCTCTAATAAAAATTTATCGCTTTAAATTATAAAAAAATAATTCTTCACTAATAAAAGAAGTTTATATTTTAAATAATTAAATATACTTAATAAGTATTAATAATGCAATTTTTAATTTTTGTTAAAGATTGTTTTGCTTGAATACAGGCATTGCTAAATAAGTATAGATAATGCTATTAAGTTATAACAAGCTTGTCATTACCACGGAAGTGGTAATCTATGTAATTCTTTATGCAAAGCCCTAGTACTGTAAGTAAGATTAGAATTACGTGGATTCTTGATCGTGCTGCCTTTGGCATCACGATCGAGAATGGCGAGTTCTACATGATTTTATATCAATGTCATTGATCTATACTTATTTAGCAATGACTGAATACTCTTAATAATATGCTTGCAATCTATAGAAAAGCTTCTATACTTCTCCTGAATTTAATATATCTTGGACTTAAGAGATATATACATAAGTAGTATGGCTATTAATGGCATGCCTAGTCTACTTAAACTTCTCAAGACTTATAATTTATAAAGAGGAAAAAATGCCAAAAATGAAAACTAATAGCAGTGCGAAGAAGAGATTCGGGTTTACTGCGACTAATAAAGTACGAGGAACCCAAGCTGGTAAACAGCATGGTATGCGTAAAAGATCACCCAGTCAGATTCGTGAACTACGTGGTACAACTATTATATGCGATGCAGATCGTAAAATAGTGATGCAATTTATGCCATATGGTAGAAAATTTAACTAATCCCTGGAGGGTAAAATATGTCTCGTGTAACAAGTGGGGTTGTTTCTAAGAAACGCCATAAGAAAATTTTAAAATTAGCCAAAGGTTTCCGCGGTAGAGCTAAAAACTGTTTCCGTGTAGCTGTTGAAAAAGTTGAGAAAGCATTAAGATATGCCTATCGTGATCGTCGTAATCGTAAACGTGATTTTCGCGCACTTTGGATTCAACGGATTAACGCAGCAGTTCGTGAACATGGTCTAATTTATTCTCAATTTATAAATGGTCTAACTCTAGCTAATATTGAATTGGATCGTAAAGTATTAGCTGACTTAGCGGTTAGAGAGCCGGAATCTTTTAAAGCTGTAGTTGATCAAGTTAAAGTAGCTTTAGCAAAAAAAACAGCTGCTTAAGACAGCTCAAAGCTTAGATAATATAAATACCTGTTATTAAAATAAATTTTAGTAGCAGGTATTTTGCGTTATAATTTTTAAACAGAGGCAGAAAATGGCACGCGTTACAGTAGAAGATTGTAAAAAAATAATTCCTAATCATTTTGAATTAGTAGTTTTAGCTAGTAGAAGAGGTAGAGATATCGCTTCTGGTTCTCCAGTATTAGTAGAAAGAAATAATGATAAAAATGCAGTTATAGCATTAAGAGAAATTGCAGCTAAAAAACTAAATATTAATTTGTTACGCGAAAACTTAATTCAAGATTTCTGTAAACATCGTTACATAGAAGATAGTTTAGAAGATAATAAACAAGAAAATTATCTAGAGCTTGAAGAGCAAGACAAAGATCAATTCACTCATAATTTTGACGAAGAATTTGCAGAAGAAATGGCTGGTATTGAAATTAGTAATGATTTTGATGAAGACGAAATGTCTTTTGAGGATGAAAATCTAGACGCTGAAGATTAATTCTATACTTAAGGAGTGGATAATATGAAACTTCATTATAAGCTTGTGTTTTGTGCATTATTTATAAGTATTTCAGCTTTGGGATTCGGCGATGTAGATTTTGATCGTTCTAACGGCTTTGATCTCATGGATAAATATTCAGCTAGATATCTGGAAGCTGATGCTGATATCAAAATAAATCTACTAAAAGAAAATTATGCAAGGCTAAAACCAGGCAATGTTCCTTCAAGCTCTAATCTGATTATTCCAAAAATTATCCATCAAATATGGTTCGGCAATGAGCCTATACCTAAAAATTATCAATATTTTCTAGAGACGTGGCGCCAATATCATCCAGATTGGCAAGTAAAGATATGGACTGAAGCGGATATCTTGAAAGAGGATTTTGACAGCATGGATCTTTTTTTGTTAGCTAGAAGCTATGCAGAGCAAGCTGATGTCATGCGTTATGAAATTATTCAGCGTTATGGTGGCTTATACATTGATACTGATATAGAGTGCTATGCAAGTTTTGAAGAGCTTCACTATAAGTATGATTTTTATACTAACATGGAACCTCCAGCTTTAAATAAAAAGCGAGTTACAATAGCAAATAATATGATCGCTGCTGTGCCGAATCATCCTATTGTTAAGCAGACCTTGATCAATATTAGAAACAATTGGCATAAAACGGAAAAAGACTTTGAGACAAATTTCAGTAGTAGTTGGAGTAAGTTTGCTCGTTCGACTCATAATTTAGCAGTACAAAGAACTATGTACCCATACAGTGATGCAGTATTCAGTTTTCTTGAATCTAAAGATCAAAGCAAATATAAAAGCATCATTCTGCCATCGGGGTATAACATCCCAATATATTTTGTTAATAATACTCCTATAATCAATTTTATTAGTAGGCTATTACGTGATAAATCAAAGCTATCTAATAAAATAATTATTCAACCTGAAACTATGAGCTTTCATTTCTATGATAAGCAGAATTCTTTGATGAGTAAAAGTGATTTTGCTACTAGTATTTTTAATAACAATGCAGTTAAAGGTACTTTTTATAAGCTTCTAGAGTTCCAGAATAAATATTATTTAGCATTTAGAGATCTATTTAATCGTAATTTTGCTACTAATGTAGATTATCATATTAAGCCGGTGATTCCTCAAATTATATATCTAAGCACAGATAAATTTTCTAAACAAGATGCTGAGATATTAAAGCTTAAGTGGCAGGTGATAAATCCATTTTTTCAAGTAAAACTTTTTGATCACCAGGCTATAGAATTGCCGAAAAAACTAAAATCTTTAGATGAAAAAGCAACAAGATTAATTTCAGTTTTTTATCTGCTAGAAAAAAATGGGGGTGCTTACGTTAATTCAAATATAAAGCCGATTAACCTTAAAGAAATGCACTATAAGTATGGCTATTATGGTAAATTTATGCAGTTGGATAATATATTTGACCCGCTCAATATTGATACTAGGGTTATGGCTTTTGTAAAAAATCATGCTATCGTAAGGAATTTATTAAGCGATATTGAAAAAGAAATCGCTGATAATAAAGATATTACTACTAGTAAAATTAGGCAGCTTTATTTAGATAATGCATATAAATATTATCAAGTTGATGGAAGATCAATTGTTTTCCCAGGTATATATTTTAAATAGGGCTTCTTGCAAAACTATTGTTATGATCAGAGGTAAGTGAGGTCGTCATGCTTAGAGCAAAGCGTAGGATCTAGGCCAACAAATATGACCGAAGGTTATTACTATTCTATTTTAAAAATAATAATGAATTAGGCCAAGGGGCCTAATAATTCGTTGGACTGGATCCTACGCTTTGCACAGCTTTGCTGTGCTGCGTTCTAGGTATGACGACCCTACTTGTTAAATCATTTTACAATACACTTCGTAATATAAAATTTATCAACTTAAGTTACGGATACCGTTAATATATCAACCTAAACCATAAGATCGTTATGCAAAAAACTCAATCTGAAAATATTCGATTCCTTAGTAAATATTTAAAGCCATTTCGCTCTGAGCTTATAATAATTTTTATTGCTATTACTATTGTTTCATCATCTATTTTAGGTTTAGGTTATGCGCTAAAGTATCTTATTGATCAAGGTTTTGTTGGTCATAACTTTAACAATCTTAATAATGCTTTTGTTATACTTCTGGCTATAATAATTCTACTATCCATTGCCAGTTATCATCGATCACTTAGAATTAATTGGATTTGTGAAAAATTAGAAGCTAATTTTAAACAAGATGCCTACAAAAATATCATTAGTATTTCGCCTAGTTATTTTGAACTTAATAAAGTTAGTGATGTTTTCTCACGACTAACTACAGATCTTACTTTAATTAACAATATTATTGTTATGATTGCTTCCTTCTCATTACGTAATATTCTGATGGCAATTGGTGGGCTGATTTTATTGTTATTTACTAGTGTAAAACTTACTTCTTATGTTTTGCTCATTTTGCCATTAATTTTAATTCCATTAGTAATAATAGGTAGAAAAACTCGCAAATTAGCTAAAGAAAATCAGCATGATGTGGCCCTGTGTAACTCTCACTTAGAGGAAAGCCTTAGCTATATTAAAACGGTGCAAGCATACAATAGAGAAGTATTTGAGTGTCAACGTTTTGCAGAACTTATTGCACAAAATCAAAGCGTTGCTAAAAAAAGAATTCAGTTAAGATCGTTATTATTTGCTTTAGTGATTGGCTTAGTCTTATCTTCAGTGGCTTTGGTTTTATGGGTTGGTGGACATGACGTTTTAATTGGTAAAATGAGTGCTGGCGCTTTATCTTCTTTTATATTCTATTCAGTGTTAGTTGCTACTAGCATTGGTAGCTTAAGTGAAGTATATAGCGATTGGCAACGAGCAAACGCTGCTTTAGAGAGGGTTATTGAGATTATTGAGGCAAAATCTGTTGTCTGTGAAGATGTAGTTGTCATGCCTTTAAAATCGAATGATAATCCTAAGCTATTTATAGATAATATCTCTTTTTGTTATCCTACTAGACCTGAACTTAAAGTGCTAGAAAATATCAGTATTGACGTGGTTACTGGAAGCACAGTGGCAATAGTTGGTCCATCTGGCGCTGGAAAAAGTACAATATTTCAACTATTACTGCGTTTTTATGATCCAAATTCCGGTTTGATAACTATAGATGATATTGATATAAGTAAGTTAAGCTTAAAAGATTTACGTGAATCATTTGCATTTGTATCGCAAGATCCAGTAATTTTTTCAGGTACTGCTTATGATAACATTCGATATGGCAAGTTAGATGCAACGACAAAGGAAGTGGAAGAAGCTGCTAAAGCTGCTGAAATTTTTGAATTTTTTGAATCACTTCCAGAAGGTTTAAACAGCTTTGTTGGTGAAAAAGGTATTAAATTATCTGGTGGGCAAAAGCAAAGAATAGCTATTGCTAGAGCGGTATTACGTAATCCTAAAATTTTATTACTTGATGAAGCGACCAGTTCACTTGATAGTGAAAATGAGCGATTAGTTCAATTGGCGTTAGCTAGACTTAGGAAAGATAGAACTACATTGGTAATAGCTCATCGAATCTCTACTATTATCCATGCTGATTCAATTATTTTATTAGATAAAGGAAAAATTAAGGCTAAAGGTACTCACCATCAATTGCTTAAAACTAGCGAATTATATCAAAAATTGAATCAAGATTATTTAGTCCGCACTGAAGTAGTTTAGTTGTAAGTTGATATTTTTACGGCTGGCGGAAGCGCCATTATGCTACTTTCTATCACTGAATACACATTTAGCTTGTCATCCCTGGTAGGCCGCGAAGCGGCATGACCGAGGATGAAGCGGGAAATGCTTAATCATCATCATCGCTATGTTGACGTTCGTAGTTTTCGTGTCTTTCTTGGGCTTCGATAGAAAAGGTAGCAATGGGCCTAGCTTCTAAACGCTTAATTCCTATTTGATCTCCTGTTTCTTCGCAAAAACCATACTCAGAAGTTTCAATTTTAGTTAATGCGGTGTCTATTTTATCTAATAATTTACGATATCTATCTCTAGTTCTAAGTTCTAGTGAGGTATCTACTTCTACGCTAGCTCTATCATTAAGATCGGCTTCTTGCCGATTATCTTCTTGTAAATGCTTTAAAGTTTCTTGAGCGTTCCCAAGCAGTTCATTTTTCCAAGACATAAGCTTAAGTTTGAAATATTCTAGGTGTAATGGATTCATATACTCTTCAGATTCAGAAGGTTTATACCCTATTGGTAGTTTTATTTTATCCATTTGATCTCTCGTAACTTTTAATTGCTAAGTGTGACGTTCTTGTGCATAATTATATTGCATAATTAATCTGGTTACGCAAGTACAAAAGTTAAAAAAGCCGCTTTTTTAATGTATTCTTCAGCTAATATTTTATAAGGTATAATTATTTAATCATTTTTATTGAATTATTAGTTGACATGGATAATTTATTCAGTTATTATGTATTTAAGATAGTAAAATATCTAATCAACATGAGAAACCTATAAGTATCCTCAAACTTTTAGAAAATGTGGGGCATGGTTCTATGTAGAGCGCTGCGAAAGTGGCGCTCTTTTTTTTGTTTACTACTCATCTCTATTACTTCCATGCAAATCAATGCAAGACTTATCGAATCAATAGTTCGTACAAATTTTTCAAGTTTTATTGCCAAAGCTTTTGCTACTGTTTCTCCGGCTACCCAATATCTTAGTAATTGGCATATCGATTTAATCAGTGAAAAATTGACTAAGGTGAGCCAAGGCAAAATTACCCGTCTAATCATTAACATGCCTCCGCGTAATTTGAAATCTATTTGCGTTAGCGTAGCTTGGCCAGCTTGGCTTTTAGGGTGTAATCCGTCGGCCAAAATTATGGCAGCTTGCTATTCTCAAGCTTTAAGTAATAAACATTCTCAAGATTGCCGATTAATTTTGAATAGTTCATGGTATAAACAAGTTTTTCCATGGACTAAAATAGCTAGAGGCGAGAATCAAAAAGCAAAATTTGTTACAACAGAGCGGGGTTTTAGATTTGCTACTTCAATTGGTGGGACGGCTACTGGAGAAGGAGGAGATTTTTTAATTATCGATGATCCACAAAATCCTAATAAGATTAATTCAAAAAAATATCGTGATTATACTATAGAATGGTTTGAGCAAACTTTTGTTTCAAGGCTGAATAATAAGCAAACTGGAGCAATAGTAATAGTTATGCAACGATTACATCCAGAAGATTTATGCGGATATCTATTGGAGCATAAAGTTACTCAATGGGAATTGCTTAAAATACCAGCTATTTATGAGCAAAAAGTTAGTTTTAATCTTCCCTATAGTATAGTAAAAGAAGCTGGTTCTGTTTTGCATCACCAGCGCGAAAATTTAGCCACTCTCAATAAATTAAAGCTTGAACTAGGTGAATATAATTTTGCTGCTCAATATCAGCAAAATCCAGTTCCACTAAAAGGATCAATGATTCAAAAATCTTGGCTAAAATATTACTCTAGTCAGGATAAAATTGAATTCAGCCAGATCATTCAATCTTGGGATACTGCGATTAAAGCTAAAGATGAAAATGATTATAGCGTTGGAATTACTCTTAGCGTAAGTAATGGTAGTTATTATATTCTTGATATTAAGCGAGTGAAAGTAGAATTTCCTGAACTTTTAACCACTGTGCAAAATTTTGCTAACCAATGGCAACCGCAAGCAATATTGGTAGAAGACAAAGCTAGTGGCCAATCACTAATCCAAAGCCTTAAAATAGATATTAAGATACCGATTATCGCCATCAAACCGAAATTCGATAAAATCACTCGCTTTGCTATTCATACTCCATTATTTGAAGCCGGAAAAATTTTTTTAAGGCATGCAGCTAATTGGCGAATGGATTTAGAGCAAGAACTTCTCTCTTTTCCAAAATCAACACATGATGATCAAGTTGATGGTTTATCACAGGCTTTAACTTATCTGCAGCAACGTAAAAACTTACAGGTTAGAGTGTTGTAGAATAGCTTTCTCATATAGTTTTTTAGTACCTATGTCTAATAATCAGTTGTCTATTATTAAAGCCAATCTTTTCAAAATCATTCAGCGGCTAGAGAGTAATTTATCTAAATCTCCTAAACTAAAAAAAGTAGATTCTCAAGCTTTGTATGCTCTAACTAAATTAGTAGATAGTTTTATTAAGGTAACTCAAGCAGAAACTCAAGTTTCAATGGAAGTGGCAAATAAACAAGAAGTATTACAGGAAGAAGATAAACTATTAGTAGCTGAGTATATTGAATATGTAAGAAAAAAAAAGATGGCTCCCCGGGCCGGACTCGAACCAGCGACCAAGCGGTTAACAGCCGCTTGCTCTACCACTGAGCTACCGGGGAATATGACTCCTTAAAAGAGATTTAAGAAGTGTAGCGGAATTTTTATACCAGATTATTTATATTAGTTCCAGCTATTTTTTAGATTACTGCAGATTTTTTTATTAGGAACATTCTTGCGTTAATGTTTTTAGAAAAGCTAGTAATTTTTTTCTAGCATTTTTACTAGGAATGTTGTTATAAATTTTAACTAAGGTAATAGCTTCTCTGCTATTATTACTCATGTCATCAGGTTGATCATATTGAAATTCTAAAGCTTCTTCACAGACTCTAAGTTGCTCGCTTGGTTTATCATTCTGATCATTATTAAAATTTTCAAAAAAGTAAGCGATAGACACGTCCATGATGTTAGAAACCTCTAACAATCTACTAGCTACAATTTTATTATGGCCCTTTTCATATTTTTGAACTTGCTGAAAAGTTACTCCAATTTTGTCGACTAAATCGGTTTGGCTCATGCCAAGAATATGTCTCCTAGAGCGAATCTTGCTGCCAATATGCATGTCGATATTAATTATATTCATTAAAAATCCTAAACTTTAGCTTATATTTCAGTGAAATGTATATTATAAGTTACTTTTTGTTATGCAAGTTATATTTTAAAATACCTCGAAAGATTGACTATTTTTCTGAGTAGCACTCCAAGAGTGACGTAAGGTTATACACCTCCTATAATGATAAAACTTTATTTGGTATTTGTCTAGTAATAGTATAACAATATGCTATAGTAACAGTGAGTATTATTGAAATAAAATTATGAAAGATAAATTACTAATTGCCATTGATGGACCAGCAGCTTCTGGTAAAGGCACGATTGCTAAAATGCTGGGCGAGCGCTTAAAGCTTCCTGTTTTATATACTGGCAATATTTATCGAGCAATTGCATATAAAATATGGAATTTAAAACAAGATCCGCATGAATTAGCAATAGTGATTCAAGCTGCTAAGAGCCTTGAATTAATGGATCTTGATAATCCAAACTTAAGTAATGAACAAGTTGGTCAATATGCCTCAATTATTGGAGCTTATCCTGAGCTTCGCGATGTAACATATGTATTTCAGCGAGATTTTATCGATAAATCAAGTGGAGCAATAATTGAGGGTAGAGATATTGGTACAGTGATTTGCCCTGAAGCTAATTTCAAGTTCTATATCACTGCTGATATAGAAATTAGAGCTCAAAGGAGATGTGCGCAGTTAGCTAATGCTGATTATCAAACTATCTTAACTGATTTAAAAATACGTGACCAGCGTGACCAAAATCGCCTAATTGCCCCTCTAAAACCAGCTACTGATGCAATAATGATTGATAGCTCTAAACTTAATGCTGAGCAAACCTTAACGCAACTATTAGAAATTATTGGTATCTAAGGGTTGAGGGGTTGAAGGTTATCATTTTTATCTAGTTATCCAATGATGTCATCTTTGAATGAACGTAGTGAAGTTCGAAGATCCAGTTTAATTCTCTTATACGGACTCGAGTAACCGAAGGTTTTGAAGAGATTTTAACTGGATTCTCGACCTGTGCTGTGCTTGGTCAAGAATGACGCCTCAAAGCATTTTTCACCTTATCTACGTAATATAAATTATCTCATCTTCTATTAACCAATAATTAATTTTTATCCGCCATTATTAAAATCACTAGATTAGTATCGTTTTCGATATTTTGAAGTAGTGAATCAATAAAGATCAGGAGAAACATAATGATTAGAAAGTTTTTTGCTAAAATTATTATTTTAGTAGCAATTAGCAATGGAGCAATGGCTGATAATGTCAATAATATTACCTGGATTGCTCAGAATTATATGCCATATAGCTATGTTAATGATAATTCTCAGAATACTGGAATGGCAATAGATATTGCAGTAGCAATTATGCAAAAAATTGGTTCAAACCAAAATGGACAAAATATTCAGTTACATGATTTTTCAAGAAGCTTTATTCGCAGTAATAATGATACTGATACTGTATTTTTTCCATTATTGAAATTGCCGGCTAGAGCAAGCTATTTTACTTGGGTGGGGCCAATTGATACTTATAAGCCAGTATTATTTGCTAAAAAGACCAGCAATATTGTGATCAATAACCCAGCCAATGATATGAAAAATTATATAGTCGCTGGCAAAGAAGGTGATAATGGAGTAGATCAATTAGAAAACCTAAATGTGAGCAGTAGTTCAATTATGACTTCTTCATCAGATGAAGCTAATATCCTTAAGCTTAAAAATGGCGAAGTGAACTTAGTGGTTTGTAATGAAGCTTCAGGATTGGCTATTATGAAAAAGCTAGGGCTAAAGGCTAAAGATTATCAAGTAGTTTATCGTCTGCAAGAAAATGGATTGTATTTTGCGTTTAATAATAACACCAGTAACGATCTTATTGTTAAGATTCAGCAGGCTTTTGATAGTCTTAAATCAAGTAAAGCTGGAACTTTAAGTGAATATGATCAGATTCGTAAAAAATACGAAAATTAAGTTTAATTAAAGAGATATTGTTATTAAAGCTCAAGTTTTATGCCATCATATAGAATATATTTATGAAAAAATCTAATAAATTTAAGATTTTTAGAAGGCCTAAAACTTATGCTTTAATGAAAAAAATAAAAAAAGATTACCTAAATCGTCACCGGATGTTGGAAATCAAGCTACTAAGCAAGATGAAACAACAAAATTAACTCCTAAGTATAACCAGCAAACAAGAGTAACTACGTATACAGACGCTACAGGTAAAGCTTTTCTTGAAAGTACACCAGGAAAAGATGGCAAAGCCACGTTCACTTCAAAAGTAGCGCCTGGAATGAAATTAGTGATCCCATCTCTTCGGATGGAAAATGGCCGACCTGTTGTGCCAGCTCAGTATGATGTAATTGAACTTGACCATAATGGCAAATTATTAGCCACTAGAACGTATCCTCCTTTAACCCCCGGAGAAAAACCAAGAGGTGAAAGTAGTATAGATCAAGAATGGTTAGCTAAAAAATTTGCAGACTCTGATTTGCCAGGTTCAGTAAAAAACCCAATATTGGGTAAAGTAATTAATACTGCGGATCAAGGAAATACCACTCCAAAAGGAACTGTAACTTCGGTTAGTAATCCCATCCAAAATGAAGCTCCTGATAATAGTTATAAATTTAAGGCAGAAGATTTTTCTGTTTCTTTGAATTCTCATAAATTAACTATTGGCAAACAAGCGATTTCTGGTCAACCCATATATGAAGCGAGTGATGTGGTTAAGATAAAACCTATGCGAGCAAAAGAGGGAGATGGAATAAAGTTTGCCATATTGCCACCAAATGCCATGCAACCACATGAAAAAATAGAAATAAAACATGCTCGAATGGAAAATGGTAAAGCTGTTGATCCACCTCAGTATGATGTAATCGAACTTGATGCTAAAGGTAAATTGTTTGGAGCTAAAATAGATCCTCCATTAATGAAAGGAGAACAAGAAAGAGGAACCAGTGTTATAAGTCAAAAATGGCTATCTAATCTTGAGTTATCTGATATGCCGGGGTCAGTGAAAAATCCAATAGAAAATCAGGTTTCAAGTCAAAAGCCAACAGCAGCTCTTGAGGAGCCGCCGATATCTGAGCTAATATCTCTAGCTCCAAAAGCGGAGATCGCTATACGCTATGGCGTTGATAAAGAAAGTAAATTAGAAATTACAGAAAATGGAATTTATAAAAGTCATCCAATGGTCAATACTGCTGTTAAAGCCGAAACATTAAATGATGGGATGAAATTTACTATATCTACGGATACCAATATGAGGGACACTGACATAATGGCAATAAAGCAAGCTAGAATGGATGGTAATCAGCCTTGCAATCCACCTCAGTTTGATCTAATCGAACTTGATTCAAAAGGTAATTTAAGAGGAGCTAAAATAATTTCTGCAGAAGGAAAAGTAGAGGAAGCTAGGGGTATGAGTGCTGTAAGTACAGAATGGTTAGATGGCTTGAAAGCAAGTAGTACTAAGGCTGTAGTAAAGGAAAATTCCGCAGAAGTTAAGGCTGCGAATGCTAGTCAACCAACCGATAATGAAGCTACAAAACAAGCGCATCGAGATAAAAGATTGGCTGCTTTTAAAGAGAGAACTCCTGTTGAACATAGTGGTGGTGTTAACGCAGCTCCAGCTGCAGGAGTAAAACCAGTAGTTGATGTTAATAGAGGCGGGAGAGGGTGAAGTTAGGTTGTATAGATTTGTGCTTAAAAGTGCGCGAGGATGTTATTCATATCCTCCTAAGCTTAGTAAAACAAGGCCGTCATCCTTGGCCGAAGGCCGAGGGTCCAGTTGAAAGCTTTTAAAAGCTTGAGTGGCTGAATAAAGTAAAAGAATTCAACTGGACCCTCGGATTGAAGCTGGCGCTTAAATCCAAGGGTGACGGACTTTCTTCGCTATAAAATGATACCGAAGCTTTTCTAAATGTGACGACCTTGCGTATTTTGGCAGCTAGCTTATATAAATAAGCCCTACTTCACGCTTTTCCAAACACGTTTCTTAGCCACATAGAATAAACCGGTGAAGATAAACAAGAAGATCAATACCTTAATACCCATTGTTTTACGTTGTTCCATTTTAGGATCAGCGGTCCATTGAAGGAAATTCACTACATCACGAGACATTTGATCCACAGTGGCTTTAGTTCCATCAGTATATTGAACGATGTTATCGCTAAGAGGAGGAGCCATGGCAATCTGCATTCCTGGGAAGTATGGATTGTAATGCATATTATCTTGGATAACCATTCCAGCTGGTGGAGTTTGATTAAAGCCGGTTAATAGCGAGTAAACATAATTAGCGCCATCTTCGCGAGCTCTAATAATTAAAGATTGATCAGGAGGAAAAGCTCCATTGTTACTAGCTCTAGCTGCTTTTTCATTAGCATATGGACCAGGGAAGTGATCGGAAAGTAGCGCTGGGCGCTGAAACATATCACCAGAATCATTAGGTCCATCGGTTACTTCATAGCTTTTAGCGATCTCTTTAGCTTCGGCATCAGAAAAGCCAATATCAGTTAGGTTACGAAAAGCAACTAAGTGGAGAGAGTGGCATGCAGCGCAGACTTCTCTGTAAACTTGAAAGCCTCTTTGAATAGAGGTGCGATCAAAAGTGCCAAGCATTCCATCAAAGCTCCATTTAAGCTTTTTAAGATGATGGCCATCAGTATTGGCGATAACTACGCTACTGGCTGCAATAATTAAACTTAATAATAATAAAACTCGCTTCATATCTGGTCTCCTAACTATTTTTTTTGCATTGATGCATCAATTGATCCAGGTAATGGACAAGTAGATTCAAATTTGCTGGCAAGTGGAATAATTAGCAAGAAATGAGTGAAGTAATAGAAAGTGGCAAAAGTTCCCACCATCGCTAGGTTTCCTTCAGCTGGCTGTCCACCAATATAGCCTAGTAGTAATGAGTCAGCGATAAAGATCCAAAAGAAAAAGCGTGATAAAGGACGATAGGCCAAACTTTTAACCGGTGATTTATCAAGCCATGGTAGAGCAAATAAAATCAAGATTGAAGAGATCATTGCCACCACTCCAGCCAATTTATTAGGAATAGAGCGCAATATGGCATAGAAAGGTAAGAAATACCATTCTGGTACAATATGGGCTGGGGTAACCATTGGATTTGCTGGAATAAAGTTATCCGGGTGGTTTAGATAATCTGGTTCAAAAAAGATAAAGTAAGCAAAGAGAATGAAATATACCCCAAAGCCAACGAAATCTTTTATCGTATAATAAGGATGGAAAGGGATGGTATCTTTAGTTGATTTAACTTCAACCCCAGTAGGGTTATTTGAACCATGTTGATGCAAGGCCACTAAGTGCAATGCTACCAGCCCGACAATTATAAATGGCAATAAATAATGCAAAGCAAAGAAACGATTTAAGGTTGGGTTATCCACTGAAAATCCACCCCATAGCCAATTGACGATTGATTCGCCGATCACTGGAATGGCTGAAAAAAGATTGGTGATTACCGTTGCGCCCCAGAAACTCATTTGTCCCCATGGTAATACATAACCCATGAAAGCAGTGGCCATAGTGGCTAAGAAAATTATTACTCCTAAGAACCATAATAATTCTCTAGGAGATTTATAAGAGCCATAGTATACCCCACGCATCATATGGATATAAATAGCCAAAAAGAACATCGATGCGCCAACTGCATGAATATTGCGCAATAGCCAGCCATAATTTACGTCACGCATGATATGCTCAACGCTATTAAAAGCGATGGTGGTTTCAGGAGTGTAATGCATAGCAAGTACTATGCCAGTGATCATCTGAATCATTAAAGCGATGCCGGCAATAGAGCCTAAGTTCCATAAATAGCTCAAATTTTTGGGGGCTTGATATTCTGCTAAATGCTCAATAAAAGTGAAGATAGGTAGGCGGTAATCAATCCACTCAATGATTTTATTTCTTTTTTTAGTAGTCATTATTTATACCCTTACAGTAAAATCTTTTTAAATTAGCCAATCATGATTTTGTTATCATTAATAAATGCGTAGCTCGGAACCACTAAGTTCTTCGGTGCTGGGCCTTTTCTGATTCGACCAGATGAATCATAGTCAGAGCCATGACATGGACAGAAATATCCGTCAAATGAACCTTTGTTTTCAATAGGTACGCAACCCAAATGAGTGCAGATGGCAATCATTATTAGCCATTGATCATGTCCGGTTTTCACTCGTTGCTGATCTTCTTCAGGATCTCTAAGCTCTGATAATGGTACGCTACGTGCTTCTTCTATTTGTTTCTCAGTCCGATGAGTGATGAAAACAGGCTTACCTCGCCACA
>CANDYO010000023.1 GCA_947424995.1 Rickettsiales bacterium
TAGTTTATCTTTTAAAGCTTGTCCATAATACTTAAGTTTTTCAAAATTTTGGTCTGCAATAACTCCATTAAATAGCCCAAGTAAATTTTTATGTCTAAGAAGGACCGTTGTTATTTCTTCATCATATTTCTCTGGTCTAATAAGACTAGGCCGAGCTGTTGAACGATCAACCATTGTTGTGGACGCGGCGGCACTATCCATTTCGCTGCCAATAGAATCTGAGAGATCAGCACTAAAAGCAGGTCTGGTCACCGATGCGTTACTAGAAGTGGCTACAGCACTATCCATCTCACTGCCAATAGAATCTGGAATATCAGCACTGAAAGCAGCTCTGTCCACCAGTGCGTTATCAGCAGCAACAGCTTCTTGTTTTATCGAAAAACGGCTTGAAAGACGCTCTAACTGATTCATTAATTTTAGTTGCTCATCTTCACTAATTCCACTTCTGCTTATTCTACTAATTAAATATCTAGACGCATCATGAAATAGAGGAGCATCATTTGTATTTAAGCTTATACCAATGTTTTGCAATAAATCTGAATTTTGCTCAAATATTTTTTGAGCTTTTCTTGAATATTCTGTGGGATCAATAACATATAGAGTTGGATCTGCTGGCCGATTCAATGCCAAGATTGCACTGCCATTTCCATTTTTAGCAGCAGTTAATATCGGAGCTATTAAGTATTTTCTTACTTCAGCAATCTCTTCACTATTTGAGAGTAGAGTCAAAAACTTTGGCATAATTTTAGAATCCACGACCCTCAATAACTCTACAAAATCTTGATTATTTAGATTTTTTGCATATTGATTATATAGCGCTGTGTCTAGGTTAGTTTTTATAAAATATAAACAATGAGCTATGCGTTCTTCTTCAGTAGGTTCTACTCGCGCACGACTAGATCTGCGTGGCTCATAATCACCTATCTTAAAATTTTTCTCCCAATCCCTTTTACTCATTACGTCACCTATCTTTAACTAAAACATTAATTATATGACTTAATTATTAAAAAACTATTAAGTAACCATTTTTATAATTAGACATCTGCGCCTAAAATTAAAAGGCTTATCTATCGGTGCTTTGAGGGCTTAAAGAAGTCTTATGCTCAATCACTTCTTTCCAGAAGCTAAGACCATTTTTAAGAGCTGGACTCGGAAATTGATTATATAATATAATCATCCCAATATCTTTGGATGGAATAAAACCAATAAACGAAGTAACTCCTGCAATATAGCCACTATGAAAGATTAAATCATCATTTGGATATTTTTTATTTTTCAAAATACGCCAACCAATACCATAGTATGAATCTATTCCATCTAATTCACCATTTTTATTCCATCTCTTAATATCATCATTAGCAAGTCTTGGAGCATGGATATAATCTAAAGTTTTTTGAGAAATTAGATCTGATCTATAACCAAAGCTAAGTTTATAAATTTCAATCATCCCATTGATAGATGCAAATACACCAGCTGAGGCCGAGGCTGCTTTTGGGTAAAACGGAGGAAATGGTAATGCTTTACCTTTTTGATGTGGATAAGCAATTTTAAAGTTTGAATTGATAGGCATAATTTGAATTTCATTGGTTTTAAGGGTTTTTCTTAAATTTTCCATTACTTGCTGCAAACTTAAGTGACTAGTTGCTAAGGCCTCTTCCACAAGACCAAAAATTATATTGCTATAAAAGTAGCATTTACCGGGAATGCATTGCGGTTTTTGTAATTGTAGTTTTGCTAATATTTTTTGTCGGCTTAAACCTTGTTCAATTTGAGTGTCTCCTCTAAGGTAATAACCTGTGGTATGTCCTAAAACATTAGCTAAATTAACCTGATTTTTTAAGCAATTTACTTTAAATTTTTTATCAAAACTTAGTTTGCCATTATCTACTAACAAGGAAATTGCAGCAGTAGAAACCGTTTTAGATACTGAAGCTATTGGAAATAAAGTACTCGAAGTAATTGGCCCTGCTTTATCTTTTCTATAGCCAAAAACATTTTCATAAATAACTTGTCCTTTATACAAAATAACAATAGCTCCTCCTTGTAACTCACTGTTTTGAGCCTCTATTTTTTCAATAAATTTTTGTAGATTAGCTATAGGATAATCTGTAGCTTTCGCTGCAGGCGCATACATCATCAAGCTAATAAAAAATCCACTCAAAAATTTATTCATTTTGTTTTCAATCTCAAAAATTTATCAATAAAACCAATATTGGTTATAATCTAAAAAACTGACAAATAAAATGATTAATTTTAAGTACCTCACCATACCTGCTAGACAGTTTTAATTTATTAAGAAAAATCTTGATTCCTTGGCCAAAAAAGATATATTAATCACGTGTTAGAGGTTCATAAATTCAAGCCATCTGCTTTGTTAACTTCATAAGCCAATAGGTATTTATGCTTCGTCTAACCGAGATTAAACTTCCACTTGATCACCTTCCTCAGGCAATTACAGAGGCAGTTATATCGCGTCTTGCTATTGACCCTAGTGAATTAATTTCTTGCACTATATTTCGTCGTGCACATGATGCTCGTAATAAATCTGCTATTGCATTGATCTATTCAATTGACGTAGAGGTAAAAGACGAAAGTTTAGTATTAAAACGTTTCGCTAAAGATGAACGTATACAGCTGACGCCTGATATTGATTACCGCTTCATTGCACAAGCACCAGAAAAACTTTCCATGCGCCCAATAATAATCGGCGCAGGACCTTGTGGATTATTTGCAGCGCTGGTTTTAGCACAGATGGGTTTTAAGCCACTTATTCTTGATCGTGGTAAGGTAGTGCGCGAGCGTACTAAAGATACCTGGAAGCTATGGCGACAATTTGAGCTAGATCCTGAATCTAATGTACAGTATGGCGAAGGCGGTGCTGGCACTTTTTCGGATGGTAAACTTTATAGCCAGGTTAAAGATCCACGTCATCTTAGTCGAAAAGTTTTAACTGAGTTCGTGAAAGCAGGAGCGCCATCAGAAATTCTAACTGAAGCGAAACCACATATTGGCACCTTCCGTTTAGTAAAAATGGTAGAGAATATGCGTAAAACTATAGAATCACTTGGCGGAGAATATCGTTTTCAAAGCCGAGTGATAGACCTTGATATTGAAATAAGCAGCGATGGTACACGCTCTGTACGCGGTGTAGTGCTAGCTGGTGGTGAACATATTGCCTCTGATTATGTTGTGCTCGCTATCGGTCACAGCGCACGTGATACTTTCTCTATGTTAAAGGATCGTGACGTCTATATCGAAGCAAAGCCTTTTTCAGTTGGTTTTCGCATTGAACATCCACAATCGCTTATCGATACGGCGCGCTTTGGTATTAATGCTGGTAATTCTATCTTAGGTGCAGCAGATTATAAATTAGTCCACCATGCCTCAAATGGGCGTGATGTGTATAGCTTTTGCATGTGCCCAGGTGGAACAGTAGTAGCTGCTGCATCTGAAGAAGGACATGTTGTTACTAATGGCATGAGCCAATATTCACGTGCTGAACGTAATGCTAATGCTGGTATTGTTATCGGCATTACCCCAGATGATTATCCAGGTGGACCATTAGCTGGTATCGCATTTCAGCGTAAATTAGAATCAGCAGCGTTCATAGCTGGAGGTTCTAGCTATGCTGCTCCTGTGCAGCTTGTAGGTGATTTTATTGCTGGAGTTAAGTCTACTTCATTAGGTAGTGTAATTCCTTCTTATAAACCTGGTGTAACGCCGACCGATCTTTCTACATGTCTTCCTAGCTACGCCATTACCGCAATTCGCGAGGCTATCCCAGCCTTTGGGCGTCAAGTGCGTGGCTTTGATATAAAGGATGCGGTATTAACTGGCGTGGAAACACGTACATCTTCCCCCATTCGTATTAAACGTAACGAGACATTTCAAAGCTTGAATACCAAGGGGTTATTTCCCGCTGGTGAAGGCGCAGGTTATGCTGGTGGTATTCTTTCAGCTGGTATAGATGGCATTAAAGTTGCTGAAGCTGTAGCGCAGAGTATGCTAGATTAATTATTGTGCAAGTATGCGAGATTCAGCTTAGTAAAAGCCAATCTTCGATTGGCTTTTATTAAACTTTATGCCGTGTATTGAGGATTATTTTCTTCCAACAATCAGCTCTTGTACCACTTCTGGATTCATTAAAGTAGAGATATCACCAAAATTATCGATCTCTCCGGACGCAACTTTACGTAAAACTCTTCGCATAACTTTACCAGATCTAGTTTTAGGCAATTGATTGGTCCATTGAATTTTGTCAATGGTTGCTATTGCTCCAATTGATTTACGCACAGATTCGATTAATGTTTTTTCAAGCTCAGGGCTAGGGTGATATTTATTCTTAAGTACCACATAGGCATAAATCCCCTCTCCTTTAATGGGATGTGGAAAAGCAACTATTGCAGATTCAGCAACTTGCTCTACATTTTCAAGCGCTGCTTCAATTTCAGCGCTACCAATTCGATGCCCTGAAACCTTTAGTACATCATCTATTCTACCAGTTATCCAGTAATAACCATCCTCATCTTTGAATGCTCCGTCACCACTATTATAATGCCCTGAAAATTCACTAAAATAGGTACTTAGGAAACGAGTATGATCATTATATATATCACGTAACATTCCGGGCCAAGCCTCTTTTATTGTTAAAGCGTTATCACCAAGAATTTCCGGCACAATTCCATAAAAAGGTAAAATAGCTGAGCCAGGCTTTAGCTTAGTAACGTTTGGCAAAGGAGTAATCATCACTCCACCAGTTTCAGTTTGCCACCAAGTATCAGCAATATGACATTTACCTTTACCAACAACCAGATCAAACCACTGCCAGGTTTTAGGATCAATCGACTCACCAACGCTACCTAAAATTCTTAAAGAAGATAAATCTCTAGCTAAAATTAATTCATCACCATAGCGAATTAGAGATCTTAAGGCTGTTGGTGCTGTATAAAATATCGTAACTTTATATTGTTCAATAATTTGCCAATAACGATCAACTTCTGGCCAAGTTGGAACTCCTTCAAACATCAAAGTAGTGGCGCCATTGCAAAGTGGTCCATAAATTACATATGAATGACCGGTAATCCAACCAACATCGGCTGTTGACCAATATACGTCGTCTTCCTCTAGGTCGAAAATATGAGCGTGGGTCATTGAAGCATAAAGTAAATAACCAGCGCTAGTATGGACAATTCCTTTGGGTTTACCTGTTGATCCAGAAGTATATAAAATGAATAGAGGATCTTCCGCGTTCATCTCAGTGGGCGGACATATATCACTCGCTTGGTTTATTAGATGGTTGTAATCTAAGTGATTTTCGATTTTAGAATTAAAATTATTAACCATAATAACTTTATCTACTGGAGCTTGTATTAACGCGGCACCTACATTTTCTTTAAAGCTATTTATTTTACCGCCACGCTTCCCCTCGTCTACCGTTATCAGTAATTTTGGCTGACAATCATGAATCCTATCAGCTAAAGCTTGCGCTGAAAAGCCAGCAAAAACTACTGAATGAACCGCGCCAATTCTTGCGCAGGCAAGCATGGCAACTGCAGCTTCAGGAATCATCGGTAAATAAATTACCACTGTATCTCCTTTATTGATACCTAGTGTTTTTAAGGCATTAGCGAAACGGCAAACTTGATTATGAAGTTCAGTATAACTAAGCGTTCTCGATTTATTTAATTCATCCCCTTGCCAAATAATTGCTAGTTTATCACCTCTGGTTGCTAAATGACGATCTAAGCAATTATATGAGACATTGAGCATTCCATCTTCAAACCAACGAATATGATGATCCTTTAGATCAAAACTTACCGATTTAACCTGGCTAAAAGACTTAAACCACGATAAGCGCCTAGCTTCTTCTGCCCAGAATTTATCTGGTTCTGTTATAGATAGGTTATAGTTTAGTTGATATTCAGCTAATGTTTTTGCTTTATCTATTGGCATATAGTTTTGCTCCCTTTAATTGAATTATACTATATAAAATACAGCTAAAAACAAAGATAAAATCAACTAATAAACTACTTTTTATACTGATGGATCATCAGGATGAAGGTTTCTAATAATGGTAGAAGAGTCTTGACCTGTTAAAACTATATCAACCTCTTGGTTTGTCCATGCCTTAAGAAATTCAATGAAACTAGAGGTTTTTTCAGGACATGGGGTTATAATAGTATGAGTGTAGCATTGCCCTTTGATAGCTAATTCTTCAAGAAATTTTTGCTGCAAACCTTGAAAAGCTTTAGGAAACTTTTCTTTATAATAATTTACTTGAGTTAAATAGGAAAAACCTTCATAACATGATAATTCGATATGTTCTTTTTCAAATTTAAAAGCAAATTCATGCGATTCAAGTAGAGCTTGTCTATATTGTTTATCATGCTCAATAATATATTCTTGTGAAGCATCAATGGGGAAGTCAGCTAAAGGCTGATTGCCATACCAATAATTAGCTTTTTCATTTACATACTCATAGGTAGTTTGTTTATGGCTAAACAAATAAAATAATTGCATATAAATAGGGTTAGGATATTCGGTGCATTTGGGAGGAATTACTTTTTTAAGAGGCTCCGGAGTTATTACTCCTGAAGCCTCATCTTTAATTTTGTTTATAGCATATTGTTGTGCACGCCGATTAACCATTTATTCGCCTAAAGCTTGTTTTTGAATCTCAAAAAGTTGGTTAGCGCCTTCTTTAGCTAATTTGAGCATCGCAAAAAGCTGCTCCTCTGAGAATGAATTTTTCTCTGCAGTCCCCTGCACTTCTATCAGTTGTCCTTGGCTATTAATTACAAAATTAGCATCCACATCAGCACTACTGTCTTCCTTATAATCTACATCTAAAAGAATATTTCCACCAATAATACCGCAAGAAACAGCTGCCACAGCATTAGTTAATGGTGCGCGATGAAAAATCTTTTTCTCAACCAATGTTTGCAACGCTAGATTTAAAGCAACATAACCACCAGTAATCGCAGCTGTACGAGTGCCACCATCAGCTTGCAACACATCACAATCGATTAAAACCTGCCTATCGCCTAAGGCTTTTAAGTTAACTACTGATCTTAACGAGCGTGAAATTAAACGCTGAATTTCATGAGTACGCCCTGATGCTTTTCCTTGAGTAACTTCTCTTCTAACTCTAGATTCCGTTGATCTTGGCAATAGTGAATATTCCGCGGTTACCCAACCACCTTGATTTTTTCCCTTTAAGAAAGGCGGCAAATTTTCTTCCACACTTGCAGTGCATAGTACATGGGTATCGCCAAATTTGATTAAACAAGAACCTTCCGCATATTTATTTACATTAGTTTCAATGGAAATGTTTCTTAAGGTATTATTGGCTCTTTTAGCAAATCTCATAATTAGCTTTCTCTTTAAGTTATTTTAAAATGGAGTATTAGCTCAATTTAACTGGCTTGTCAATTAGCTTAAGATCATGATGTTAAACTTTACTACAAACCTAAATTATTAATTTTTATTTACAATTGAAAAATTTATGCTACAATAAGTAAAATTTTATTAACTCAATAACACAGGAATTGCATGACAAATAAACAAAAAAAAACTCTTAATAAGATGGCTGAAGCTGTTATTAACAATGATCTAAAAATGGCAAAAAAAATAGTATTAGATTTAGATTCCACCTCAAATATGCTTGGCATTAAAAATCTAAATAAATTATCCGATACAAATCAATTTGGCGAACCATATTATTTAATTGCAAAAAGATTAGGATATGATGAGCTATCTGAGTATTTATATCAACATACTTCAGAAAATTTGATTAATAAAGAATATTTAACTTCGCCAGTGCAAGTTTTATATAATCTGGTTCATGTAGCAAAAAATCATGAAGCTGCCGTACATAAAGCTTTAGAAGAATACGCACTTAACCCACTTCTAGCAAAATTATTAATACCAATAGCTCTGGAAAATTTTAATAAAGCTTCCATATCAATAGTAGATATGGACCCTAAATGGAAAAGCGCTTTTAATACTCACAGGCCACGTACTTCGATTTTTCGCCAATTATCGACTATTATTTAAGAAACGAACCAATCCCAAGCCATATTTTACAAGCAACTATTGATGCTGCCGTGGATTTATATAATAAAACTGGCACAACCAAAGTGATAGTTCTAGTAAATTTCGAAGGTTCGGAGTTAGTTAGTATCCTCTCTTCATTAGAGCATGAATTAACTCATGAGACAGCTAGGGTAGTATTTAAAGGAAAAACTTCAGTAACTTATAGTAGTGAGTATGGCCTAAAATGTTCAAAAAATACTTATGTAAAAGCTTATTCGGTTTTTGAAAAAGATTTAAAATTTATAAAAAATTCTAAAGGACAAAAAAAGAAAGTAGTTGAAGAAGATGGCGAATATATTTTTACAATAGACAAAAGCATTGCTCCAAGCGGCAATGAACTTGTTTATACTAAAACTGCACTGAAACTGATTTTTACCTTTTCTGAGTATCTAGAACATACACATGAAGAAGCTGTAGCTTTTTATACTCAAGCTATTGCAACAAATATCCCTAGTAAGCATATGACTTTCATGAATCCAATAGGCAAATATTTCGATACATGTATAGTTCCAGCTATTGAACAGTTTACTGCTTATCATGAAAACTGTCACTTAATGCAAGGAATAGGCGCTTGCGCAACTCAAGACCCTGAACTATAAAAAAAAGACTCTTCATTCCTGTCAGTAAATAACTACTGACAGGATTATAAAATAATAAATCACCCTCTTAACTTGAATAATATATTCAGAAGCACTATCTTTATATCAAGCTATACGAATTAATATTTGAGTAACGAGGAGATGAAATTATGGCCGAAAAAATTAAAAAGGATAAAACTATTGTAAAGGAAGTTCTATCTCTAGTCCCTTTACGTGATATAGTAATGTTTCCAGGGATGATCTCCCCTCTTTTTGTAGGTAGAAATAAATCAATTTTAGCTATAGAAAAAGCAGTAGAAAAAAATCAACAAGTAGCTTTCGTTACTCAAAAAGACTCTAATAACAATAATCCTGATGAGCGAGATATTTATGACATTGGCGTAATTGGAAATATTTCACAGTTGCTTAAATTGCCAGATGGAACTATCAAAGTACTAGTTGAAGCAAAAAGTAGAATTAGGATTAAACAAGTTTTTGCTAATGAGACTAATCTATCAGCTGAAATAGAAATATTTGACGACATCCAAGAAAAGAAAGATAATAAGCTTGAAGCCCTTGCCAGAGCGGTTTTTAATAATTTCATTGAATATGTACAACTCAATAAAAAAATAAACCCTGATACTCTTAATTCAATTTCAGAAATCAGAGATCCTACTATTTTAGCTGATAATATAGCTAGCCATATTATAGTTGACGTACAAATTAAGCAGGAAATTTTATCCATAGCTTCTACTAGTAAGAGGCTAGATAAGATTGCTTTACTGCTTGAAAGTGAAATCAGTATTTTAAATACTGAAAAGAAAATTCGTCAGCGTATTAAAAAGCAAATGGAAAAAGTTCAAAAAGATTATTATCTTAACGAACAAATGAAAGCAATCCAGAAAGAACTACATGAAAGCGAAGACGGCAAGACTGAAATTGAGCTAATCGAAAGTAAGATAAAGAAGACAAAGCTTTCAAAAGAAGCTGCTGATAAAATAAAAACTGAACTTAAAAAGCTAAAGTCTATGAATAGTCTTTCTGCTGAAGCATCTATTGTACGTAATTATATTGAAACAGTACTTTCTTTGCCTTGGGCTATTAAAGATAAAGTGAAGAATGATTTAAAACATGCTAATAAAATTCTTAATAATGATCATTATGGTCTCGAAAAAGTAAAAGAACGTATTCTTGAATATTTAGCTGTTCAACAACGAACCAACTCATTAAAAGGACCTATTATTTGTCTTGTGGGTCCTCCAGGTGTTGGTAAAACATCTTTGGCTAGATCAATAGCTGATGCTACTGGTAGAAAATTTATTCGTTTTGCTATGGGCGGTATGCGTGATGAAGCTGAAATACGTGGTCATCGTCGTACTTATATGGGCGCTATGCCTGGTAAAATAATTCAATTAATAAAAAAATCTAAAACTTCTAATCCTGTGTTTTTACTAGATGAAATAGATAAATTAGGTCATGATTTTAGAGGTGATCCAGCATCTGCTTTATTAGAAGTATTAGATCCAGAGCAAAATAATAGCTTTGTTGATCATTACATTGAAGTGGAATTCGATTTATCTAATGTTTTATTTGTTGCAACTGCTAATAGCCTTAGGAATATTCCAGCTCCTTTGTTAGACAGAATGGAAATTATTCATCTCTCAGGCTACACCGAAGAAGAAAAAGTACAAATTGCTTCTCGTTACCTAGTGGCTAAATTAAAAAAAGATCATGGTCTCAAAGAAAAAGAATTAGAAATTCCAGATGAAGTAATCAGAGATCTTATTCGCTATTATACTCGTGAAGCTGGAGTTAGAAATCTAGAAAAAGAAATTGCTAAAATTTCTAGAAAAATGGTTAAACAGCTGCTTGAAAAAGATAAAGTAAACCCTAAAATTACTAAGCCTAATTTAGAGAAATTATGTGGAATAAAAAAATATAGTTTTGGCAAAGCGGAAACAGACAACCAAATTGGAGTAGTTACCGGTCTTGCTTATACCGAATTTGGTGGAGACTTGTTATCTATAGAAGCTCTTAATTTACCAGGCAAAGGTTTAATCAAGGCAACTGGGAAACTTGGTGAAGTAATGCAAGAGTCTGCGCAAGCAGCCTTTAGTTACTTTAAATCACGCAGTCTTGATTTCGGAGTTATTCCACCTTTCTATCAAAGACATGATATTCACTTACATGTTCCAGAAGGGGCGACACCAAAAGATGGTCCTTCAGCTGGAATTGCTATGTTCACTGCTATAGTTTCAACAACCACTGGAATTCCAGTTAAGAAATCCGTTGCTATGACTGGAGAAATAACTTTAAGAGGTAGAGTCTTACCTATCGGTGGCTTAAAAGAAAAATTACTTTCCGCTCTACGAGGTGGAATTAAAACTGTTATTATTCCTCTGGAAAATAAAAAGGATTTAGCTGAAATACCTGCAAATGTTACTAAAGGCTTAGAGATTATCTTCGTATCCACAGTTGAAGAAGTGTTAAAAATAGCACTAATTACCCCTCCAACCCCAGTAATTTGGGTGGAAAACGATCAAAAAGCTAATTTTTTACAAGAAAATGAAGGAATGGCTATTGTAACGCATTGACATATGACAAAAATTAAGGAAAGATAGATGTAATACTAGTAAATAGTATGTTTACAAGACAAATTACGGGAGGTAAGTAACTAATTGTTATTTTAGTTTAAAATGATAATAGTTAATTACTTTGTCGGGTGTTCAATTCATAATTTAAAGGGTATAACTGTGAACAAAAAAGAATTAGTTGCCATGATGGCAGAATTATCTACTCAGTCAAAAGCATCATGTGAAAAAAGCCTAGATGCATTTATGGCTGCTGTTACAAAAACATTAAAAAACGGTGACGATGTAAGATTAGTAGGCTTCGGCATATTCTATGCTGCAGCTAGAAAAGCTACTAATGGTCGTAACCCACGTACTGGTGCAGTGATCAAGATTCCTGCTTCAATACAACCTAAATTCAAAGCTGGTAAAAGCTTAAAAGACGAAGTTAACTAGTCTTACTAAAAATTACCATAAACGACGATGAGGCCCCTCCTCTCGTCGTTTTATTTTTTGATTATTTACTTGTCTTACTAATTTTAGTATCGTTGATATCATTATAAGTTTTATTAATATGTAGTTTATGCGTATAATTTGTGAAGAATGTCGAGCCGTTTATTGTATTTCAGAGCGTGTAATTGGTTCTGCAGGGCGCATGGTTAAATGCGCTAAGTGTGCTCACACTTGGATGGTTACCCCTCCTTCAACTTTTTTTGCAACTCATGAAACACAGTCAAGTAATAATCAGAATTATAATTTTAAAGTAAATTTGCCAGTTTTATTTAAACCAGCTTTACCTCGTTACTTCAAAATTATTCCTATTATATTGGCTTTACTGCTTATCTTTTCTGGTTTAATTTTCTTCTCTGAAAAACTCATAAATCTAAAACCAGCTAAAATAATTTACGAGAAATGCGGTATATATTCCACAAAAGGACTATTGCTAAGTGATTTTGTTATTGATTCTCACGAGAATGAAATAGCAGTTAACGGTTTTATTACCAACGAGTCAGATGAAGATAAAGTTGTTCCGGATATTCGCTATACATTACTTAATAATAACAAAGAAGTAATTTTTCGCTACACCAAACTATCATCAAAGCAAGTTATTAAAGCTAATCAAACCATACCTATTTCAGCAAAAATCACCAATGCAAAGGCTAAGGCTGAGTATTTACAATTAGATATCGGCAATAAATTAGAACTATTATTACGATAAAACTAAATTATGCTTGGACAATATCAACGAATTTGATATATATCTTTAAGCTCAAAGGGTGCAAGCTTTTAATCCTCCCTCTTTGTAGTTTCTTTTGCGGTCGTGGCGGAATGGTAGACGCGCAGCGTTGAGGTCGCTGTTTCCTTAGGGAAGTGGAAGTTCAACTCTTCTCGACCGCACCAATCAATTATACCAATTCCACAATTCAATAATTTCTCCTTTTTAATCAAATATTAATTATATCGGTCTATTATCTCTTCTTAATATAAGGACATAGTGCCATTTCTTGCGTTATCCATATAACTCGGTTAAGGATTCAGCGTCATCCCCGATCTCGCGAGGAAGAAAACTCCTGAGATCCCTGGTCTTAGCTCATACTTCTAGCATAGCTTGACAGGTATGACGCGTACTCAGTTACGGATGGCGTAACCATTGCCAGGGATGATCCAAAATTTGGCATAAAAGGATTTTTAAATAAATATATGGAAAACTAAAATGATTGATATCGAAAATGCCCAAAAATTTTTATCACATGTTCAGTGGATAGATGTTGTTCTTTTTATTATTGCTGTAGCTTTTCTTACCTTCTTAGCTAAGCTTGTTGAATATTCAGCTAATCTAATTGCTAATCAATCACCTAAAAATAGAATGTTGATCTTAGGTTGGGTCCCTCTAATGAGTTTTGCTATTTATTTTATCGGTATATTTCTAGCTATAGATCTGATAATCAATCCTTCTAAAGATACTTTATTAGGCTTCTTAGCTAGTGGACTTATAGCTGTAGGATTTGCAGTAAAAGATATTGCCGCATCCATTATTGCTGGGATAGTGATACTTATTGATAAACCTTTCCAAGTAGGAGATCGAGTTAGATTTCAAGATGTCTACGGAGATATTACCGCAATCGGCTTGAGTTCAGTAAGGCTTATCAATCTTGATGATGATATGGTTACCATTCCTAACCATATGCTAATAAATAATATTGTAGAATCTACCAGCGCTGGTGCATTAGGTATGCGAACCACTATTAATATCTACGTTTTACCTGAAGCTGATCTAGAAAAAGTAAGAGACATTATGGATAAAACTGCTCGCAACAGCCCTCTAGTTGATCCAAATAGAGAATTTATTGTTATAGCTAATGAAACTCTTGATATTACAGGGACTATTACAATCACTATGAAAATGAAATGTAGAATTAAAGATTCTAGAACCGAAATGGCTTTTCAAACTTATTTTATTATTGAAATTAATAAAGCTTTCAAACAAGCAAATATTCCGAGATCAATAAGACTTACTAAAGTAGGTTAAAGGATGGCGTAAAATAGCATTTTCATTAGGTTTAGCGTCATCCTCGGAGCTAGACAAAGCCTAGCTTCCGGGGATCCAGTAAAAACAAAAATAACCGTAGGTCATTGCTATTTACTTTGTATAATTTTAAGATCTTAAATTTACAGATAGATCCCTGGAGACTAAGTAGAGCTTAGTCCCAAGGATGACGTTATCGGTTATCTTTGATTCTCGCAAAGCTTTTAAATTAATACTGTACCTAGTAAATAGAATGTCATATACTAATAGTTACTAATATTAATATATATATTTAGGAGTCGTTATGACAGAAGGGAAAGCTAAAATTGAAGTTAATGGTATAAAAGCTGAAGAATTGCCTATACTACCTGGCACTATGGGGCCAAGTGTTATTGATGTAACTAAACTTTACCGTGACACTGGTATGTTCACTTATGATCCAGGATTTATGTCCACCGCTTCTTGCCAATCTAAAATTACTTATATTGATGGTGAAGCAGGAGTTTTAATGCATCGTGGTTATTTGATTCAAGATTTAGCTGCCAAGAGTAATTATATGGAAGTAGCTTATCTATTACTTCATGGTGAATTGCCTAATCAAGAACAAAAAGCCCAATTTAGCTATAACATTAAGCACCATACTTTAGTGCATGAACAATTACAGTTTTTATATCGTGGTTTTCCGCGCAGATCACACCCTATGGCGATATTAGTTGGTGCTTTTTCTTCTCTATCATCAGTTTATCATGATAATCTAGATATTAACGATCCAGCCCAAAGAGAAATGGCTGCTATCCAAATGATAGCTAAGATGCCAACTTTGGCAGCAATGGCCTATAAATATTCTATTGGTCAGCCTTTTATGTATCCTAGAAACGATCTAGATTATATTGAAAATTTTCTCTATATGATGTTTGGTGTTCCTTCAGAAAATTACGTAGTCAATAAAGTAATAGCCAAAGCTTTAGACAAGATCTTTATTTTACATGCAGATCATGAGCAAAACGCCTCAACTTCAACTGTTCGTTTAGCCGGATCATCTGGAGCTAACCCATTTGCTTGTATCGGAGCTGGTATCGCTTCACTTTGGGGGCCGGCACATGGCGGAGCTAATGAAGCGGTGATTCATATGCTTCAAGAAATCGGTCATAAAGACAATATCCCTAAATATATTGCTATGGCTAAAGACAAAAATAGCGAATTTAAACTAATGGGCTTCGGTCATCGCGTCTATAAAAATTACGATCCTAGAGCAGCAGTACTAAGAGATGCGTGTCATGAAGTTTTAAAAGAGCTTAAAATCAATAATGAGCCATTACTTGATATTGCTATGGAACTTGAGCGCATTGCTCTTAGTGATGAATATTTCATTGAACGTAAATTATATCCGAACGTGGATTTTTATTCAGGTCTTATTTATAGAGCTATGGGTATTCCTTCGCAAATGTTTACTGTATTATTTGCCACTGCAAGAGTTTCAGGATGGATTGCTCAATGGAAAGAAATGATGGAAGACCCAACTAATAAGATAGGTCGTCCACGCCAATTATATACTGGTTATACTCAAAGAGATTACGTCGATCTCGATAAAAGAAAATAATACAAACATCTCTTGTGCTAGTAGCTTTAAGCTACTAGCATTTTTTTAAATTATGCCCTATCATTAGTACGCATACTAAGTGGCTTTAAGTTAGGCATAAGGCTGGTGGGCGTAGGCCCACGTCTTAACAAACCTACCCCCGCCTTTTTTAATGTCTCGGAAGCCTGCATAGTTTGGTCCAATGCTTCATCTGATAAAGATCTTGCATTTGAAGTAGGCGATGTTGGTTGCGAATCCATGAGTGATTCGAACCTATCTTTTACAAGAGAAGAATTATTAGCCAAGCGGTTAGGAGTAAGTTCAGGAAAATCAATTGCTGTTTTCTCCATACGCTCTACAAATCGTTTATTTAATTTTTTTGTCTGTTTAGCTAAAACTTCTAGGTCTTCTTGACTTGGGTTTTTCATCTTGTAACAAGCTTCACGTAAAGCTTTTGACTCTTTATCAATATCTGCAAACTCCTTAATAAAGCCTTTGGCAGCATCTTCTCTATCTTCATCTGATGCTTGGTGTATTTCGTCAATCAACTTTGGAATTTTAGCTAACTTCATTAATCTCTTATGTAATTTATTATTAGTTTCCTCTAAATCTTTGGTTACAGTTATAGGTTTAGGATCTCTATTAAAATGACTGCTAACAAAACTATACGCATTGCTGACTACCTCATCAAGGCCAGTCATTCTAGCTAAAGCTAAACCAAGCTGCACTTGAGTTAATAAATCTGGTAAGTGAGCGGTTACAGGAGGAGGTAATTCTTTTTTGGCTTTCTCAGTCTCGCTAGGCAAATGACTTAACTCTGCTATTACCTCATTTTGCGAAGCAGCAGCTGCTGCATCAACTTGCGAAGGCGCAGGAGTTCCTCCTGGTTCTACAGCGGTTGGATTAGCTTCTTGATGCTGTAAAACAACACGCTCTGCACTTTCAGCCATTAAAGCTTGCGCATTAGATACCTTTACTACTTTCACATCATCAATGCCATATTTTTCCATACCGGCCTTAACCAACATTGCATTAATAAAGTAATTTTCTATAAATGCTTCGCTACCTTTAGGGATCATCGATTTAACTTGATCTGAAGTTTTATCAGTAAATAGATTAACTAATTTTGTTAAGTCATTACGGCTATAGCTTACCGCATCGCTACCTAATAGGTTATTCTGCTTCATTGTTGCAAGTAAAGACTCATGAATATTACCAACTCCAACTATTTCAACATTACCTTGAGATTGTTTACTTCCAAGCCATGCTTCCTTTTCTGCTCCAAAATTAAGACGATCTTTACCAAGATCAATAACATCTTGCACCTGAGCGACATTAAGAGGATAGATCGAATCGGTACGGCCTAATGAATCCATTGCCATTTTTTGGAAAGTAGAAGAAGCTACCACCCCCTCTAATACTTCATGCTTACCATCTTTCATGCCTGTAAGCTGCATACTCCCACCGCCTATATCCCATGCGACTACTCGATCAGGATTAGCTTTTAGAGCACTAATTCCACTTCTAAATCCATAAACGCCTTCATCTGTTTGAGAAATAATCTTAAAGTGTGTGTTTGTTACACCTAGTTGATCATGAATATTTTGCTCTAACGCATTTACTAAAAGCTGGCCATCATCTGCTTTTCTTAAAGCCGCAGTACCGATTAATGATACCTCTACCGGAAGGGAAGGATCTTTTGCTACTGCGGCTGCAACTGCTGATGTTATTTGGCTAACATAAGTTTCTTTGACTGCTTCCGAAAATTTGTTAACATAATTACCTAAAAAAGCAGAAGAGGTACCATAATAAAACTTAATTGACTCGCTATATGGACTTGGCTCGAAAAATTGACATAAATTTAGAGGATGATTCTCAGTATCATATAAATTCTGAACTAATCCACTCCCCTCGATTTCTCTTATTAATGTTTGCCTCTCCATATCCTTAGCTAACTGAATAAATAGACTATTATACTGAACATTACCTACTTCTCCAGTAGTGCTGTTAACATCAGCGGTTCCAGTTTTAATACTCCCAGAACCACTATCAATAACTATCATATTTACAAGATTACCAGCTTGTTTCATGTGCTTAAATCTCCACTAAATTACTTAGATGAACTTTAATTGCTAAATCTTTATACTCTTTAATTATTTTTGTTAACTCAGCTAATTTAACGGGAATGAAATCGCCTAATAACTTCTCAGTCAATTTTTTGAAATCCAGAAATTTCTGTTCTAGCTTAGCGCAAGTAATTGCGCCAATTGCCTTATCATCAATAGCTTTATTAGTAATTTGCTTATATTCTTTTAAGATGGTAGCGATATAAATTAGTATTTTTTCT
>CANDYO010000024.1 GCA_947424995.1 Rickettsiales bacterium
TATGGACCCCTATATTAAATTGAACAAAGCAAACCACGTGTTTGTTTTCTTGTGGTTCACTAGTATTATATAATACTATACAAAACCGTTGATAAGTTTTTATCAAAGGCGTCCATACCATCATCCTTGGCCGAAGGCCGAGGATCCAGTTGAATTCTCTTAACAGTTTTGAGTTTTAAGGCTTTAAAAGATTTTAACTGGATCTTCGCCATCAGCTGAAGCTGCTGGCAAAAATGACGACCTCTTGTAACTTTAGCTCGTGCAACAGTCTCTAAAATTAACCATTTTTTCATTATTTAAAGCCATACTTATCCTTAAAATATAATGATGAGCTAAAAATATGAGCAAAACTAAAAGATCTCAAGAACTTGCAAGAGAAGCATTGCTGCTAAAACAAGCAGAGCATATGCTCACAATAATTGAAAAATACGCCGATACTCCTATAGTTTTAGAGCAAGAACTTAAACAAGAAAAAATAAAACCAGACGCCATGGAAATGGTTATTAATTATATCAAAGAAAATAACATCAATATTCCTAAAGATTCGCTAAAAATAGTAGAAGATATCTACCTTACTCATACAATTATACCACCTAAAGCTCGACCTGTTATAAAGATAGGTAAAAAACCAGGTGGCCTAGCTGCTGGACGATTGGTTACAAAAGTTGCTAAAAATTCCGATGATCTTGACCAATCTAAAGAATCGAAACTACAAAACACCTGGATGGAAAAAAGCGGCAGTAACGATGGAGGCGGCAAAGGAGAAGAGGTTTGCGAATATATTGGTACTAACTTAGTTAATCAAGTTATGGGAAAGAATTCACCTAAGTTCCGTTTGTATAAAGATGCAGATGGAAATGTTAAATTAATGTCTAAATTTATCCCTAAATTTCAAACTATTTATGATAGAGAAGATAATCATCTTCCTCCCATCGATACAACTAAAGCTCAAGGCTTTGCCAGTTTTTTTGCTGCTAATATTTTAGCAGGAGATTATGACGTACATGGAGGGAATGTAGGCTTTACAACTGACGAAAATGGCAATCACCACTGGGCAAGAATAGATAATGGTAGAGCCTTATCTTATAACACTGAAAGAGACTTTACTAGGGGCGGGTATGGTTATACTAACTTAGCTACTCCACAAACTGTAGAAGGGTTCAAGCAGACCATGCTTAGTGTAAATAGCACTAGCACCACATATTATCCAGAAAGTTTATTTGAAGGAATCAATTTTGCTTGTGAATTAAATACTGAAGCAGATAAAGTAGATATCAATAAATATAGCACAGTTATCAAGTTATCAATGGACAATCTTAAAATAGCTTATGGTGACGATTTTTTAAATATTCCAGAAATCAATAAAGAGCTAAAAGAGCGAATGGGCTTTGCTGCTAGCGATATATTAACTGAAAAAGTAATAGAAGATAAAGTCATTGAAAATATTACTAAGCTTAAAGCAGAACTCAAAGAAATGGCTAAACTTGAATTTGGTAAAGCGCTTATGAATATTCCTAATGCTATCGATAAAAATGGGATAATAGATTATAAAAAAGTACTTACGAGCCTATCGCCTAGACCTAATGATTTATCACTTTTTATGGAATCTGCAATTATAAGTGAAGACTTCAATGGAATTCAATATTTAGCTGAACAAAGTAAATCGCTAATGAAAATTGATAATTTATCACCGTTAAGTTATGCAATAAAAGAAAACAAGAATGAGCTAGTAGTCAAAATGATGAAAGCAGGTTTTAGTTTAAATAAAGATGAGTTACCTAAAGAACAATTGGCTAAAATTGAGCAAGCAACTGCCCAAATTAGAATAGCTATTAAAACTGGAAATATTAAAACTGGAAATATTAAAAATCTAGAAACTAATCTTAAGGCTATAGAACCATCCATCAATATTAGTATAGCATTATTAGATTTAGGAATAGCCAATGAATCTATAAATAACAATGGAACAATAGATTATGCAAAACTCAATAGTAATTTAGTCGCTGAAAAAACTGAAAATCTCTCCAAACTTATGAAACACTCGATTAAAAATAATAACCTTGAAGAAGTGATATCTTTAACCAAATTAAAACCTGATATTACAGTACCCGGAACTCCTCCTATATCTCCTCTGAAATATGCTCTTGATGAAAAAAGAAATAAATTATCCGTTAAAATGGTAAGAGCAGGTTTAGTTTTAAAAGAAGATGAAACAACAAAGGATAGCCAATCAATTAAAAATAGCCATGGGTTAATTAGAAAGTTATTTAGCTCTTCTTTTACAGAAAATGATAAAATTAGACTAGCTGTTTTATCTTCAGCTGAACAAGGAAATAATAAACAAGCTGATCTATCTAAGCGACCGTCTCCTCTAAACTTAGCAATTCAAATGGGCAAAATTGATTTAGCCGCTGAGATGATAAAAGAAGGCTTTGTCTTAAAGAAATCTGAGCTTGGATTCTTTAAGGGATTAGTTACAAGTGACAAAGAATTAAAAAATTTAAGCGCCGAAGCAGTTGAAAAGGTAAGAGCCGAAATTAAGAAAATTTCTCTATCTTTAAAAGCTCCATCTACTAAAGCAGCTACAAATACAGTACAACCTGTAAGAAGACCTCAGGGGAGAGTATAGTAATCTTCCAGCACCTTAAAAATCTTTTCGGCACTTAAGTTAGCTTTATCATGCATTGAGTCTTGAGTATCTTGGTCCATAAATATATCAGGATAAAAAATATTCTGAAGTATGATAGCTTTGTTAATCAATAAATTATTTACATGCGCAGAAAAGCCACCGATAGCACCTTCTTCTAAAGTAACTAATAATTTATGTTTATCTGCTAACTTTAAAATCATCTCTTCATCTAAAGGCTTGGCAAACCTAGCATCAGCTATAGTAATGGCAATATTATATTTTTCTTTAAACATTTGTGCAGCCTTTATCGCCGCTTGCAATCTTGTTCCTAAAGATAAAATTGCTATCTCCTTACCTTTCTGAATGATTCTACCCTTTCCTATCGGCAAAGCTATCAATTCATTAGGAATTCCAATTCCAGTAGTTGCTCCTCTTGGGAAACGCACTGCTGATGGAGCATTATCAATAGCAGCTGCAGTTTTCAGCATCAGACTAAGTTCTGCTTCATCACTTGGACACATCACTATAAAATTAGGTAAAGAGCAAAGATAGGTCAAATCATATGAACCACTATGAGTTGGTCCATCAGCACCAACAAAACCTGCTCTATCTATAGCAAAACGCACTGGAAGCTTCTGTAGTGCTACATCATTAATCACCTGATCATATGCCCGTTGCAAAAAGGTAGAATAAAGCGCGATGAAAGGCTTGATTCCATCACAAGCAAGACCTGCCGCAAAGGTTACTGCATGTTGCTCAGCCATTCCAACATCAAACATTCTATCTGGAAACACTTTAGCGAACCGATTAAGGCCAGTACCAGAAGGCATCGCAGCAGTTATTGCTACTATTTTGTCATCTGCCTTAGCAAGCTTAATGAGGGTTTCAGCAAATATTTCAGTGTAAGAAGCAGCGGAGCCAGCAGATTTTTGCTCAGTACCAGTGCATAAATCAAATTTAGCTACCGCATGGTATTTTTCCTGACATACTTTATCAGATGAGAAACCTTTACCTTTTTCGGTAATTACATGCAGCAAAATAGGCTTAGTGATACTATGATCATTTTTAATATTTTCAAGCAGCGATACCATTTCTTCAACATTATGGCCATTGATTGGTCCTAAATAATAAAAACCCATTTCTTCAAAAAAATTACCATCATTGATTAGATCTTTAGTATTACGTTCAAATTTCTTCATAATTCTTTTAATAGCATTAGGAAATAAATCTAAAATCTTCTTACTTTTATCGCGAAAAGACAAATATTGCTTTGATGAAATTAATTTAGCTAAATAGGTGGTTAGAGCGCCAACTGCAGGAGAGATAGACATCTTATTATCATTAAGTATTAATATCAAACGGCTCCCTAAACTTCCAGCATTATTCATCGCCTCGTAGGCCATTCCTGCACTCATTGAACCATCACCAATCACTGCAATCACTTCATGCTTTTCTTGTTTTAAATCTCTAGCTAAAGCCATTCCTAAGGCTGATGAAATTGCTGTTCCACCATGCCCTCCCACAAAGCAATCATATTCACTTTCTTGGCGCTTAGTGAATCCTGAGAGCCCTCCAGGCTGGCGCATGGTAAGCATTTTTTCACGTCTACCGGTAAGAATCTTGTGCGGATAAGCTTGATGGCCAATATCCCAAACTAATCGATCATGAGGAGTATTAAAAACATAATGTAGAGCTACGGTTAACTCAACTACACCTAAGCCAGCACCTAAATGTCCACCTGTATGCGATACTACTTCAATAGTTTCTCGGCGCAGCTCATCACAAAGCTGAGGCAACCTAAGCGGATCAAGCTTACGCAAATCTGCAGGTACCTCTATCTCATGAAGTAATCTTTTTTTAGTTATTGGCATATGAGTTATTTCATTCTGATTTGTTTAAAAAGAATAGTGATTTAGTTCAATTTAAGCAAGTAGGATTATGAATTTTATCAAGATAACTGTTCAAATCTTACTTGAAGTTTTTGGTACGCAGATTGTATAGTTAGAAAATATTCTCTTATTCGAAGATATATTTTTTGAGCACTTTCCAAAATAATTCAATTGTAAATTAGAATCTCTGGATTGTAGCATCCGGCAAATAATCTATTGTATTATCATTAATAGCCAAAACCTCTTTCAGCCTATTAACTGCATCGCCTAAACTTAAAAAATAATCTTGCCAAATTTGTTTATCCATGCGCTACGCCTACTTCTGATAAAGTATTTTCTTAAACTCAAGAATATTTTTTTCAGTTTATCTGAATTTTCTAAGCGATCAAATCTAATATAATCAACCTTAAGCAAAGTATCTGCATTCTCTATAATTACAGGAACTTTAAGCCATTCTTCATTACTAGCCGTAGGGGCTACAATTGCAAGATCTATATCCGATCTTTCTTTATGATCTCCCCTCGCCCTTGAACCATATAACCGAATCTCATCGATGAATGGCAATTGCGCTAGTTATTTTATAAAATTATATGATTCTAAAGAGGCAGATATAGTAATGCTCAAATAGTTATTTAACGATTATAACAAGTATATCTATTTTAAGCAACCATGGTTCCAATACTAATTAACTCAAGCAGTAATCTTGACAAGTACACTATTATAAGCTTTATACTAGATCTTAAGGAGTAGTTCTTAATTTTTTATAGTAGAGGTTATTATGACTGACACCGCAAAATCACACCCCCCCCAACAAAATTATGTACCTTTTATAGCAATGGTTTATTCTTCATTTCAAATTTTAGCCAATTTAATGGGCGTTAAGATTGTTGATATCATGGGTATAAATATCACTGCTGGACTAGTTGTTTTCCCAATTACTTATATTATCAGTGATATTATGACTGAAGTATACGGCTTAAAAGTTGCCAGACGGATAATTTGGTATGGCCTAGCAACTAATTTATTATTTGTCCTTGCAGCGCTTGGAGCAACTGCTCTTCCTCCTTCTGAGTATTTCGATAATCAAGCAGCTTTTGATACAGTATTTAGCACCACCCCTAGAATTTTACTAGCTTCAGTGATGGGATATTTAGCTGGAGAATTCTCCAATGCTACCATAGTTGCTAAAATAAAAGCTGCAATGCGCGGTAAACATTTTTGGCTGCGAGCCTTGCTGAGTACTTGCGTTGGTACATTCTTAGATAGTAGTATTTTCTGCTTTGTCGCATTTTACTTAATTTATCCAACTGGATTAATCGCTGAAATGGTCCTAATCCAATGCGTAATAAAATTTATCTATGAAGTTGTTGCTTTGCCTATAACCTATACTATTACCAATTATTTAAAACGGGTTGAAAATAGCGATGTCTATGATTATGCAGTGTAACACGTAAGAAAAGTAATTTATCGTATAAACTAAAGGCAATCGTCACTCTTGAATCGCGCGATAGCAGCGATTCGAGAGTCCAGTTGAATTCTCTTCTGCATCATTCAGTTACTCAAGATTTTTAAGAGATTTAATCTGGATCCTCGTCACGCCTTCACCAAAGGCTTCGGCGGACAAGGATTGTATGTGTTCACCTTTTCGGTTACAAGGTTAGCAATAAAAAAAGTACGCGTCATCCTTGGGACCAAGCTTTGCTTGGGTCACCGGGAATCCATTCTAAATTAAGTGCCTGAGGTGATTATAGATCCCTAAGATAGCTAGGCGTTGCTTAAGCTTAGGAGGATGACGCAGAATCCGTCACCGAGTTAGTGAACTTTTACAAGGATGACGGCTGTGGTTGGCGGTATGAATTGAACCTTAAGCTGGAATAATTACTCCTCTACTTAAACTCCTCATTAGGGTAAACACCCCAAAGATATTCTTTTTCAATCCAACCAGAAATATCTTTAACTTTTATTTTACACCATTGTTTCTTACACTCAGTCACATTAACCCGCTGTGAAGTTTCGATATTAGCGAATGCTTTTGTTGTGGAATCTGCTTGACGGTATAATTTAGCATATAGAGCTGTCGTTTTTAAATCTTTTTTAGGCCTAGCTACGGTAATCACCCCAAAGCGTTTTTTACTCAACATTACTGTTTTTATCCAGCCTTCATCCCCAGTTATATCTTTAATTTTATGCCAATGCTCAAATTGACCGATCACCTCTACTGGTTCACCTTTCTTTTTATATACCCAATCAATAGGATATTTAGCATTAGGACCTTTACGAACGTTAACTTCAGAAGACTTTATTGAAGCATAGTAAGCAATGAATTTTTCTGCAGAAGCAACTTGTCCGCAACTTAAGCTTATAACAAAGACTAGAAATAGCGATAATCTACGCACCTTCTTCCTCTGCTTCTTTAGCTTGTGGTAATTTGATATAATTTCCAGCTCTAAACTGGTTTTTTATTCTACTCACTTCAAATTCACTAATACCAACAGATTTAAGTACTGCTCCACCTAACTGTAATCCTGTTTCATATGTTTCTGGAACAATAATTTTAGCACCAACAGCATAAAGTTCATCTGCTTTAGATAAATCTTTAGACCTAACAATTATAGGTAATTTAGGGTATAATTTTGAGATTTTTTTAGCAGTTTTCTTTAAAGTTACTTCATTGCTTAAAGTAATAATAACTGAACTAGCTCTTGCAATCCCAACTGAATCCATCATTTCCAAGCTACTTGCATCACCCAAATATACCGGATTAGCTTTCTGACGCTCAGACGCAACATGTTCAGGGCTAATATCAATGGCAACGAAATTAATGTTTTCTGCTTCCAATAATCTAGCAACCATTTGCCCAACTCTACCGAAACCCAAAATGATCACATGGTGATCCATGTCTGAAATTTCTTTATAAATTTCAGTTTGTTTTAGCTTATATTTTTTATCTAAACGCTTAGCTATCCACGAACCTAGCATTGCAACCAGTGGCGTAAAGGCCATAGTGATAGTTACAACTAATAATAAAGTATTGGTATCAACATTAAAAATACCAGTCTTGTCAGCAAGTCTAAATAAAATGAAGGCAAATTCGCTTCCTTGAGCAAGCAATAAACCAACATGGATTGAATTACCAATGCTAAATTTAAAAATTAGGCAGAGCACAATAATTATCAAAGCTTTTAATAGAATTAGCCCGAATGAAAGAGTTGCAATAAGCGATACATTATCTAAAACTAATTCCAAGTCGATAGACATCCCAACCGACATGAAAAATAACCCTAAAAATAATCCTTTGAAGGGAGCAATACTCTCTTCAGCTTGTAGTTGAAACTCGGTTTCAGCTACTAATAGGCCGGCAGCAAAAGCTCCTAAAGCTAAAGACAGTCCCATATAATGGGTAAGCCAAGCAGTTCCAAGGGCAATTAAAATAGTGGTAGCAATAAATATTTCATTACTTTCACTAGGGTTTGATGAACTAATCATACTAAAAAGAGGGCGTAAAAAAATTCTTCCTACTACAAAAATAAACACTAAAACAAATACAGCCTTTAAAAATGCTTCACCTATAGGTCTAACTAAACCTACTTGCTCTCCGGCAAGAATTGGCACCATCACTAGCAATGGAACCACTGCAAAGTCTTGCATTAATAATACGGCTAAAGATAAACGCCCTACTTGAGTAGATTGTTCTCTATTTTCTGCAATTACTTGTAGTACAATAGCAGTTGAAGATAATGCTAGTCCACCACCTATTATCACGGCAGAGGACACCCCCTCACCCATAGCATAAGCAACAAGACCAAGAGCTGTAGCAGTTATTACTACTTGCAATGATCCAAAGCCAAAAACATATCTCCGCATTGCTTTTAATCGTTCAAAAGTTAATTCTAAACCAATCGCAAATAATAGGAATATAACCCCTACTTCACCTAAGGTTTCTGTATTCTGTGAATTAACATATGCTAAACCATGCTCTCCAATAATTCCACCAGCAACAAAATAACCCAATACAGGACTTAGCTTCATTTTTTTAAAAGTAGCGACAATTATTACTGCAGCAGACAATATAAGTAATATAGCGCTTAAAAAATGTTCCTCTCCCATACTCTCCCTGTTCTTGCTTATTTAAAATTCTTTATTTATATACTTAATATGACTATCATATAACCATATTGCAATATTATAGTACAAACATTATAAAAATATGCTAGCTGAATTACAAAAAATCGCTCTAATTACCGGATCCGCAATAAGAATTGGTAAATATATTACAGAAAATTTAGCAAATGATGGCTGGAAAATAGCTATTCATTATAATAGTTCTGAACAAGAAGCTTACGATTTAGCTAAATCGTTGCTCGAATCTACGGACGTCATATTATTTAAAGCTGATCTTACTCAGCAAGAGCAAGCTTCAAATCTTATCGGCGAGATTAATAAGCAACTCGGCCCAGTAAATCTATTAATTAATAATGCTGCTATCTATAAGAATGATAATATATCAAACTTAAATTATGACTTATTGGAACAGAATTTGCAGCTTAATTTACAGGCTCCACTCTACTTATCACAAGCTATGGCTAAACAAGAAATTAATGGTAATATTATTAATATTATTGATGCCGATATAGTTCATAATATGAAGAAATTTTTCTCTTATTCGTTAAGTAAAAAATCCTTATTTAACCTCACTCAAATGTTGGCCTTTAGCTTAGCTCCTCATATTAGAGTTAATGCTATTGCTCCAGGACCAATTTTATTTAAAGAAGGGCAAAATATTGAATTATTTAATCAACTGGTAAGTGATTCTCCTCTTAAAAACAAGCCAACTTTGCTTGAATTATATCAAGCCCTTCAGTTTTTAATTAATAGCCCTTCTATTACCGGTCAAGTTATCTATTTAGATGGCGGGAGACATTTAATTTAATGCAAGCAATGAAAGAAATATATGTAACTTTAAGCGATAAAAATAATTATCAACTAAATTATATGGATTGGGGCAATAAGAATGCTAAAAATACCTTAGTTTGCGTTCATGGTTTAACTAGAAATAGCCGTGATTTTGATTATTTAGCTAAAGAATTAGCAAGCAATTATGATTACCGAGTAATTTGCCCAGATATGCCCGGTAGAGGTAGTAGTCAATATCTACCAGACTATAAATTATATAATTACGAAAACTATTGCTTAGCAATGTTATCCTTACTTGAACAATTAGAGCTTAAAAAAATTGATTATTTGGGCACTTCTATGGGCGCTTTAATTGCCATGCATTTAGGTCAAATCAGACCTGATTTATTTAATAAACTAATCTTTAATGATGCTGGCATATTTATCCCTAGAGCTGCCTTAATTCGTATTGCCAGGTATATCTGCATTTATCCTAAATTTAGAGATCTAGCTCACGCTAAAGAACATTTGAAGGTAAAGTTAGCGAATTTTGGTATTAGACTTGAGGAAGATTGGGATTATATCACTATGCATAGCACTCGTTTACGTCAAGATGGAGAATTAACCTTGGATTATGATCTTCATATTTCTGATGGTCTATCTTTACTTAAAGATGAGGAAATTAAAGACTGGGATTATTCTCCATTTTGGCCAAAACTAACTTTCAAAAAAATGCTGATAATCCATGGAATAAATTCTGATTTATTGCAGCAAGCAACGATCACTAAAATGATAGAAAGCAAAGCTAATATTAGTCTAATCCAGTTTGCTGATAACGGCCATGCTCCAGCTTTAATGGATAAAGGACAATTAAGTCAGGTGATAAACTGGCTAGTTAACTGAAGGTGTTTTTCTATCTAAAGTTACTTGCAATATAAATAAATAATAAAGGAGTCAATATGTTTGATTACCAAACTAATATAGATAAATTATATCCAGATGACATGCTATTTAATGATGGGGTTATGCTAGTTGCACATAATTCTTTTGCAAGTCTAGAAGATGGATGGACTGGACATCCCATGCAGCAATATGATTTTATCCATCAATTTTACTATGGCGCAAGAGGCTTTATGATAGACGTTTATAAAGATGGTAAAGATCTTGTATTGCTACATCAAAAAGCATTAAAAAATGTAAAAGGCGTTGGCTCTTCGGCTACTAAAATATTTTATCTAGAAGATTTTCTTAATGGTATAAAAAATCTATTAGATACTCACGATAAAACACTTATAACTCTCATCGTTGAAAATAATGGAGTATCTCAAAAAGAGATAAAATCCGCTATAGAAAAAACAAAACTAGAAGGTTATTTATTACAAAAAGATCCTAACGATCCTAATCTAAGATTCGGAGAAATGAGGAAAAACAATCAAAGATTAATAGTTTTTGCTGAAAATGGACAAAAAACAGAGGAAGGAATATATTCAACAAACTACTATAAAGAGACTACTTTTATACTACAAGGTCATAATTTATGTTCAGACAGACATGAAAATAGAGTTCCATTTAATAATCCAAATGTAAAAATATTTATAATGAATCATTTTCATAGAAATTCATGCTTTCCAACAGTTGATGTTTTTTTTGACACTAGTTTAATGATGAAAACAGGGAAATTTATATGCAGCACTACAAATGATTACAACCAAATCATGAAGCGAGTAGAATTATGCATTACCAATGGAAACAATCCCACTTTTATAGCTATTGATTTTATAGAGCAAGGTAACGAAGGTGGGGCACTAAAGGTTGTAAATGATCTTACTAATAAATCATTTTATAACAAATACTTACAGCATAATAATAAAGAAAAAGATTTATAACTATAAAACTTATTCTGTCAGTATATTATGATTTCTATATAGATAAATAATCAGCAATTAGGAAGTTATCTTGTTTACCTTTTGTCTCTCAAATATCATTAGCTTCGCTCTGTACTAGGCTTTTGACCAACGCCAGGTTGTTGCGTGTTTAGGGGAGTACTATTAGTAGGCTGGCCTTTTTTTCCACTTGCTAATGCTTCCATTCCAAGACCTGTTAAAGCACGACCTATACCCGCTGCACGAGCTAACATTGCTAAGTTTTGCGTACCAAGATTCATCCCCATTTTATTACCAAAATTCCGTAGAACTGGAGGTATACTAGCTGCTCTTACTTTAGTCATTACTTGGCTAGCAGTTTGCTTAGCAGCATTATTCAAAATTGGAGCTAGTTTAGCACCTGCTTTAACTGTTAATTCTTCAGCAGTATGCTCATCTACTACATCAACTGCCTCACTTGTTAAGCCAGTTTTTTTTCTTAAATTTTCTTCAAACTCTTTCACTTCGTCATTAATTGCCATTTCACTCTGTTGCCTTTTTAAAGCCACCAATTTATCAACATCATGGATACCTTGCTTTTCAAATGAATTTGCTAAATCTTCTATTGTTGAAGCAGATTTTTTGTTTTGAGGTTGAACAGGAATTTGTTTATTATTTGACGTTTCTAGTGATTCAGCCTCTGCTACCTCTTTTGCTATTTTTTTACGTACTTCTTCTTTTAGTTGTTCCATCTTAGTTGTTTTTTCTCTATCTAATTCTTCAAGCTGAGCAGCTTTATATTCTAACACTTTGTCCTGAGCTTTCTCCATAGCAATAGGAATTTTCCCTTTTAGGTCGTTCTGCATCTGCTCAATAGTTGATGACTCAAGGTCATTGCGCACATCAGAAGCTATCTCCTCAAAAACAGCTTGTGATGCTCTACCAACCGTCTGCCCTACTACTTCACTTATGATAGGCGCTACAGCAGTTACCTTGCCTTCAGCTAAGTCTACTACTACGTGAGCTGCATTAATAGCCTTCTTCATGGATTGGTCATCACTAGAATTAGCAATTCCAGATGCTGCATCAAGTACCGAAGCTTTTCCCTTTGCTTCAGCTTTAGGGCCATTTATGGAGTCCATATTTTTTTTAACAGTACTATCTACAGTCGCCTGTATTCTAACCTTTCCTTTATGTAAAATTGTTTCTGGGCTTGTTTTATCTTTCATGCCAACTATTAATTGATCCGCGATCATTGCTTTAGCTACTCGTTGATCATATTGTTCCTGAGTTTCTGTTTCTGCTACATTTTGATGATTTACTATTGGTTTAGAATCCGAAATTATATCCATTTGTCCGTATAAAGACTCATTATCTGAAGCAGACAGGTCTATAAATTTCTGCCTCTTCGCTTTTTCATCTGCACGTACTTGACTTTGTAGTTCTGAAGGTAAAGATGTTTTATAATCTTCAAGAGCAACACTTACTCGATTATCATGTTGGTATGATTTTACGGAAGCATGTCCAGTCGCAGATAATGCAGCAGCTCCAGCAAGACCTATTACTGCAGTTCCAGCTGCCTTAGCTCCTTTTGTAAGTTTTTCTTTGCCAGCTGTATTAATTTTTGCAGAAGCCATACTAATTTCTTTAGAAGCTGTACTAGCAAGTTCTTTAGAAGCTGCACTAAAAGTTCTTACTTTTTCTTTAGAAACTGTACTAAGATGCTCCGCAGCTTCCTTTGCAGCTCCCTTTACAAGGCCACTTAAATGTCGAGCTCCCAGTTGAACCACATTTTTCATAATACTTCTCCATGTTTAAGAGATTTTATATTAATGATAACTTTTAAATGTTAATATTTAGTTAATTTAATGAAGTGTTTAAGCAATATAGTCAGCGGTTAAAAATTTATCTAGGTAACCAGTTATTTTCACACTCAACATTTCGCCTTCGGGATGATTTTTAGGTAATTTGACTTGCAGAAAATTTTCTGATCTAGCCAGATCATTTTTCTCTACTATTACTTTATATGTTTTACCAATCGTATCGATAAAAAACTTTTCTAACTCTTTATTGCCTTCCATTCTTAGTTTTTCAGCTCTGATTTTTCGAATTTGCTTGGGTAGTTGTGGCATCCTAGCAGCTGGGGTATTTTCTCGTGCTGAATATGGAAAGACATGTAACAACTGCAAGCCAGCTTGCGAAACCAAATCAAAGCTATTTTGAAACATCTCTTCAGTTTCAGTTGGAAAGCCAGCAATAATATCGGCACCAAAGACGGTCTCAGGCCTAATTTCTCTTAATTTATGACAAAATTCTAATACTTGTTCTCTGGTGTGGCGACGCTTCATCCGCTTTAAAATCATATTATCACCAGCTTGTAAACTAATATGCACATAAGGCATAACTCTCGGCTCATAGGCCATCAGTTCAAATAATAGCGGATCAATTTCAGCCACATCTAATGATGAAAGACGTAACATCGGCAATTCTGGCACTAGTTTTAGCAAGCGAATAACCATTTCACTAAGAGTTGGGCTGCCTGGTAAATCGAGACCAAAATCAGTTATATCAACTCCTGTTAATACTAACTCTTTATAGCCATTATCAACCAATTTTTTAGTTTGTTCAACAATGGTAGCTATTGGAACGCTCCGACTATTACCTCTAGCAAAAGGAATAGTGCAGAAAGTACAGCGATGATTGCAACCATTCTGAATCTGAACAAAACTGCGAATCATCCCTTCAAAACTACTGACGATATGCCCTGCTGTTTCTTTGATTGACATAATATCATTAACCAAAACTTTATTTTCATCTAAGCTATAATTCTGCTTATCAAACTTTTCTTGATTACCTAAAACTTTATCAACTTCTGGCATTTGGGCAAATTTATTAGGATCGAGTTGAGCGGCGCAGCCAGTAACAATAATTTTTTTATCTGGATGTTCTCGTTTAGCTTTTCGAATAGCTTGCACTGCTTGTTTTTCTGCTTCTTTAGTTACAGCGCAGGTATTAAAGACGATAATATTATCACCTGCAGGCATATCTTTTAATTGTTCTTTTATCGCTTCACTTTCATAAATATTTAGCCTACAGCCAAAAGTGGTTATCTCAACATTACTCATTAAATTTCAACCGTTCCTCTATAGCTAATTTTAGCTTCTCCAGCCATTAATATGTGACCATTTTCAATAGATATTTGTAAGTTCCCACCGGCTTGCTGAATCACCGCTTGTTCATTGATTAACCCTTTACTATAAAGCAAGGCAAAACTTGCACAAGCCCCGCTACCACAGGCAAGAGTTGCCCCAACTCCTCTCTCCCAGGTACGTAAATTAACTAAATCACGACTAACCACACTAACAAAATTTACATTTACTTTATTCGGAAAACGTTGGTCATTCTCAATTAATGGCCCATATTTTGATATGTCAAGCTTATCTAAATCCTCTATAACAACATGTGGATTACCAATTTCTACCAAGCTTCCACTAATAGCAAGTCTAGTTGCTGAATAAACACTCAGCGCGTCATCCCTGGCAAGCTGCGCAGCAGCGCGACCGGGGATCTCAGGAGTTTTTTCCCTCATGAGACCCCCGATTTCGGACTGCGTCCTCATCAGGGATGACGCGTAAAATGGTATAAGCTCACCAAACTGGATATTCTCTTCAACGATTTCAGCTTCGCCCATATCAATAGCTACCAAATCACCTTGCAATTTAGCAGCCAGTATTCTGTTCTTAGTTGCAATAGTTATATGATTTTTGTGAGATTTTTCAAGAATAAGTTTGGCTACAGAGCGGCTACCATTTCCACAAGCAGATGCCTCACTACCATCGCTATTAAAAATCCTCATGCTGATATCAGCTACTTTAGAATTCTCAATCAATAACAATTGATCAAACCCTATAGATCTCTTGTAATCAGCCAATTGGATAATCTGCTTTGAAGTAAGCTCTATAGCCTTTAGGCGCGCGTCAATAACTATAAAGTCATTTCCACAGCCATGCATTTTAATGAAATCTATCAGCATTTAAGGACGATATTCCACTTTTCTAAAGTTTCTATCATGAATCTCTATAATCGACATATTATATAAACTCTGCCCATGTTCATTAAAGGTAATATCTGAATTCTTGCCAAATTTATAATTCTCAATAATACTTTGTTTATTTAAAGGCATCTTATTTTTATGCATGTTAGCTATAATCATAAAACCATTATAAGTAATAAAATCAATATTATTAGGCTCAACAGCAAAATGCCTCATGAATTCATCTTTAAAATTATCATAAGCCAAATTCTTCTTTAGCAATATCGCTCCTTCAAAACTAGGATATTGCAAAACCGAAGGATTATCCCAAGTTTGACCACCAATTAAAGTAATCTTTAATTTAGCTTTTACTAAAGCGTGATTTAGCTTAGCTAAATTACTCCCCCCCTGTGGCATAAAAATAGCCTTTTTGTCGTTGGTTTTATTACTCGCTATCAGCTTCATTAATCCATCTAGTACTTGATCTATATTTTCTTGATTATACCAAGCTACATTATCCACTGTATTATCTTTATCAGCAATAACTTCTGCAACCGCTCTTTCGATTAATTGACCATATTTATTACTTGGCAGCAGGAGATAAAAATCGTTAACACCCTGGCTTACTGCATAACGCACTAATGTGTCAGCCTGACTTTCTGGAGAAACGCCCAACATTATCAATGAATCACCTTTGATGCTAGAATCATTAGACAAGCTTAGAATAGTAATATCCTTATCTTTAAGTAATGGCTCTAATTTTGCAGTTTCCGTTCCATATAACGGACCTAATATTATTTCAACTTTTTGCTCGATAATTTTGGTTAATAATATATCAGGAGCTTGATTAACTAACTCTGAATCGAGTAAAATTAAATTAAGTTCAGGATCATTGGCTTCAGCAATAGCTAACTGTGCAGATTGAACTAAAGATGCACCAATATGTTCTTTTTGCTTGCCAAGCGGAACAAGTAAGGCAATATTAAGTTTGTTATCAATTTTAGCTGAATCAATTTGCTCAACTGGTTTACTAGTTATGGTTTCATCAGAAATCACCCCTCTAGTAGTTACTTGATCGTTAGCACATGATGAAAGTAGAAATAAAACTATCGTAGACAAGAAATAACGAGACATAAGCTTAAACTTCATAAAATTGATATAACCCAGTTTTCGCGTCATCCCTGGCAAAAGCGCTTTTAAAGGCGCTTTAGACCGGGGATCTCATGAGTTTTTTTTAAGATCCCCGATCGAAGGCTTACGCCTACGTCAGGGATGACGCAGAAATTGACATAACCCTGATTATAATGGAAAAAATAAAAAAAAGAATGGGAAAATTATTTATTGTTGCAACTCCAATAGGAAATCTTGCTGATATAACTTTAAGAGCATTAGAAACGCTAAAGAACGTCGATCTAATCTTATGTGAAGACTCTAGAATTACTAGTGTTTTGCTCCGTCATTATCTAATTGATAAACCACTACTTGTTTATAATGATCATAGTAATGAAAATATAAGACAGAAAATTATCAGCAAACTTCAAGAGGGACAAAATCTAGCTTTAATCTCTGATGCTGGCACTCCCTTGATTTCTGATCCAGGCTATAAATTAATTCAAGATTTAAAAAAACTTGAGATAGAAATTCAAACTATACCTGGCCCCTGCTCGATTATCGCTGCTTTAACTTTAGCAGGACTTCCAACAGATCGTTTTATGTTTATTGGGTTCCTACCGCATAAAACAGCTGGCAAAGAAAAATTATTCATTGAGCTTAACGTCGTTGCAACTACTCTTATTTGTTTTGAATCAGCTAATCGACTGCTCGATTCACTTGAACTAATGCATATTTATTTCAGCAATCGTAATATTGCGGTGGTTCGTGAAATAACTAAACTATATGAAGAAGTAACTAGCGGCAGCGCTTTAGAGATTGTTCAATATTACCAAACTCATCCAGACAAACTGCGTGGGGAAATTGTATTGCTTATCGGCCCACCGGAAGAAGATTCGGTTAATCCAGAAGAGGAAATAATCGCCATTTTAGAGAACTTGATGCAAAGCATGACACTGCGTGATGCCGTAGAAATAGTAGCTAGCCAATATCCAGTGGCTAAAAAGCAGGTCTATAAATTGGCACTGAGAGTTAGAGATGTAATTAATCGCTCTTAAATTATTGTAATTAGTCTCTCCGTCAAAAATCAATTTTATAACAAAAAATTAGGTGGTAATTTTTTATAAATTCCACCTTTTTTATTTCTAAATGCGATTCTATCAAATTTTTCTTTAAATTTGTTTTGAAGTTGGTATTTATAGCCAA
>CANDYO010000025.1 GCA_947424995.1 Rickettsiales bacterium
TTTTAATAGTAGTATATATTTTCCTTGGTAATATTCGTTCAACCTTTATTCCAGGAGTAGCGTTAGTATTATCGATACTCGGCACCTTTGCCGTCATGTGGGCTTTGGGCTTTAGCCTCAATATTCTATCACTGATGGCTATTACCATTTCAACTGGATTTGTAGTGGATGATGCAATCGTAGTGCTTGAAAATATCTCTCGCTATATTGAAGAAGGAATGAAACCTAAAGCAGCTGCATTAAAAGGAGCTGCAGAGATAGGTTTTACCGTCACTTCTATTAGCATTTCTCTAATCGCTGTATTTATTCCTTTATTATTAATGGGAGGAATAGTTGGTAAATTATTTCGAGAATTTGCAGTAAGTTTATCAGTAGCTATTTTGATTTCATTAATCATTTCGTTAGCATTAACCCCCATGATGTGCGCTTATCTTTTAAAATCCGGCAATCATCATAAAGATAATTCATTTTTCTACAAAATAATTCATAAAGCTAAAAATGGCTATTCCTCTAGTTTAAATTGGTCACTAGATCACCCCAAACTTATAATGTCTATTTTTATTACATCCATTATTTTAAATATATTTTTATATGTAATAGTGCCAAAAGGGTTCTTCCCTCAGCAAGATACCGGTAGAATTATCACTACCGTAATCACTGATCAAAATAGTTCATTTAAAAGATTAAACAGTCAGTTTGCCGATCTTGTTAATCTTATCAAACAAGACCCAGCAGTACGTAATGTATTAGGCTATATTTCAAGTGGTAATATAAATACCGGCACAATATTTATAGATCTTAAAGATTTAAAAGATCGAAAAATATCATCAGATCTAGTAGTTAATAGATTAAGAAAAAAACTAGCCGACATAGCTGAAGCTACTATCTATATGCAATCCGCTCAAGATATAGTAATTGGTGGCAGACAAAGCAACGCTCAGTTTCAATATACTATTTCTACTGCTAGCATTGAAGATGCCAATAAATACGCACCAATGATCCAAGCGGAATTGGCAAAAATACCTGGCATTGTTGATATCAATAGTGATCAAGGAAACCACGGATTACAGTCATTCGTTAAAATAGATTATGAAAAGGCTGCTGCATTTGGAGTAACAATAGAATCGATAGATCAGACCTTATATGCCGCTTTTGGACAACAGACTACTGCTATTATGTATAAACCCAATAATCAATATTATGTAGTATTAACTCTTAGCCCTGAATATACTCAAAATCCAGATACGCTGAAAAATATTTACGTACCATCTAGTCAAAATGGCTTGATACAATTGTCTTCAATTGCAAGTTTTTCAAATGATTCTTCATTACTATCAGTCAATCATCAAGGACTTTTTCCTTCTGCTACCTTATCTTTTAACTTATTGCCTAACATTCACTTAGGTGATGCAGTTAGCTTAATTAATAAACGTCTTAGTGCCCTACCACTACCCATTACCGTACAAGGGTCATTTTATGGTACTGCTCAAGCTTTTCAAGAATCACTTAAAAGCCAACCATGGTTAATATTAGCAGCATTAGTTGCCGTTTATATTGTACTAGGAATATTATATGAAAGCTTACGCCATCCATTAACTATATTATCAACTCTTCCTCCAGCTGGTATAGGCGCATTACTTGCATTGTTAATTACTAATATTGATTTAAGTATAATTGCCGTAATCGGAATTATTTTACTAATCGGGATTGTTAAGAAAAATGCCATTATGATGATAGATTTCGTTTTAGAGATTAGAAAAAAACAAAATATTTCCCCTCGTGAAGCTATTCATCAAGCGGCAGTTTTAAGATTTAGACCTATTATGATGACCACTATGGCAGCTATGCTAGGCGCCCTCCCCATGGCAATTAGTCAAGGGTTTGGCTCTGAAATGCAAAGACCACTAGGTATTGCCATTATTGGTGGACTAATAGTTAGCCAAGCACTTACTTTATATACAACTCCAATAATTTATTTAGCCATTGAAAATTTTAATAATAATAGGAAGAAATTAGCATGATAATAAAAAAATATCTTTTAGAGACCTTGCTTCTTGTATCACTTCTTTCAGGTTGCATAGGGCCAAAATATGAAAAGCCTAAAATAGAATTTGTTGATAATTATAAATATAATGGGATAATTTGGGAACATGCTCACCCAAGCGCAGACATGGATAGAGGCCAGTGGTGGAAAATATATAACGACCAAACTTTAAACGGCTTAATCGATAAACTTAACAATAATAACCAAGATATAGCATCAGCTGCAGCTAGTTATAAGCAATCACTAGCTATCGTTGATGAAGCCAGAGCTGCTTACTTCCCTACTGTTGATGCTACTTATGCAGATACCAGTAAAAAAACTAATAATCCATCACCTGGTCAACTAGAAGATACTTCTAGTCATTCATTAGCTTTTGATACGTCTTGGGAAATAGACCTTTGGGGCTCAACTCGCTACACGGTTGCTTCTGACTTTGCTACAGCACTCTCTAACAAAGCTTATTTAGCATCGACTAGACTTTCAGCTCAAAGTTCTTTAGTTCAATATTATTATGAAATACGTGGCCTTGATATAACTCAAGAATTCTTAGATGCCATTGTTGTAGCCAATAAAAAAACCGTAAAATATACTAACAGTAGGTATAATTCTGGAGTAGATGATCATTTAGCTGTATTAAATGCCAAAATTAATTTAGAAACTGCTATCTCCAATGCAGAAAATAATAAAATAAATCGCAACCAATATCAAATTGCTATGGCTGTATTAATTGGTGAAGCTCCATCGTCTTTTAATTTACCTCCTATACACAACAAAAATGATAAAATATTTGCTCTAACTCCTGTACCTATCAGTATTCCTTCAGAGTTATTGCAGCGTAGACCAGATATTGCTCAAGCTGAACAATTGGTAATCCAAGCGAATGCTCAAATTGGCGTTGCACGAGCTGCTTTCTTCCCAAGTCTTAAAATTGCATCTAATGTTACTATGCAAGGAGATACCAACACTATGGGACAGTTGCTCTCTATGCCAACTATGATCTGGTCGCTAGGACCGCAAATGACTTATAACTTGCTAGATGGAGGTTTAAGAAGAGCGCAAACTAAAGCAGCCTGGGCAGTTTACGAAACGAACGTAGCATCATATCGTCAAACTGTATTAAATGCCTTTTCTGATGTGGAAAATCAATTAGTTGCTATTAAGGTTTATAATGATCAAGCTAAAGCTCTTGATAAAGCTGCCAAGCGAAACAAAGAACTCTTGAAACTTACCACCAACCAATATAATGCAGGTACAGTTGATTATTCACAAATTCTTAGCTCTCAAATTAATTATTATAATGCAGCAATATCTGCTTATAGTACCGAAAGCTTAAGACGTAGCGCTGAAATATTATTAATCAAAGCTATAGGTGGCGGTTGGGATGAAAGCGATTTAGCAATGAAAGCAAAGAAATGAGAATAGTGGTAGTTTATACTAATGCGTCATCCCTGGCAAGCTATGCTAAAAGCATGAGCTAAGACCGGAAATCTCAGGAGTTTATACCCGCATGAGATCCTTAGATACTCAAGCGCTTTTTAAGCGCTTTCGTCAGGGATAACGAGAAAAACGGTATAACTACCCACAACCGCAACATATTTCTTCTTGTAAAAACGCCTAACTTATACTATGTTATCCTTCTATGTTTTATTTCAAGACATAAATTTAGCCCATAAAATTATTTAAAGTGTTGGTCTCTGGTAGTACTGATGATGTTTTATGGATGTTTAAACTTTAATTCGGAGGCTTATTTAATGAGCAAACTTCCCGCTATTACTATTCGTGAATTAATCGAAGCTGGCGTTCATTTCGGTCATAAAACCATGCGCTGGAATCCAAAAATGTGTTCTTATCTTTATGGTATAAAAGATGGCGTACATATCATTGATCTTCAACAAACTCTTCCTTTATTAACTATAGCTCTACAAAAAATCTATGATATTGCTAAAAATAATGGTCGTATATTATTTGTTGGAACAAAGATGCAAGCATCTGACGTGATCGCAGAAGAAGCAAAAAGATGTGGACAATATTATGTAAATCACCGTTGGTTAGGTGGAATGTTAACCAATTGGGCTACTATCAATCGCTCAATAAGAAAATTATATGAATTAGAAAAATCTATTGAAGAAGCTGATGCAGAAGATGAAGCTTCAGATAAATTAAAATTCACTAAGAAAGAAAGATTAGATATAACTCGTAAAATTGAAAAATTAGAAAAATCACTTGGTGGAATTCGTGAAATGGGTGGTGTACCTGATTTGCTATTCATTATCGATACTAATAAAGAAGATATTTCTATTCAAGAAGCTAAAAGACTTGAAATTCCTATAGCCGCAATCTTAGATAGTAATTCTAATCCAGATTTCATAGACTTCCCTATTCCTGGTAATGATGATGCAACTCGCGCAATTAAATTATATTGTCGCTTAGTTTCAGACACAGTATTACGTGGAATGCAAGAGTCTCTTATCGCATCAGGCGTTGATCTTGGTGAAGTTGCTGATCTTTCAAGCGTTTTAGAATTAAATAACAACGAAGCTAAAAAGAAAGATTTTAAGAAAAAACCAGCAAAAACTTATGATAACGCTCCGACAAGCAAGGCTCCTGAAAAAAAGCCAGTAGAAGCAAAGCCAATCAGAGCTAAAAAAGTTGATGAAGTTAAAACAGAAGAATAAAAAGGAGATATAGATATGGCTGAAATTACAGCAAGATTAGTAAAAGAATTACGTGAAAAATCAGGTGCAGGCATGATGGACTGCAAAAAAGCTTTAGTAGAATGTAATGGCGTTTTTGAAGAAGCTGTCGATTGGCTACGCACAAAAGGCTTATCTGCAGCAGCAAAAAAATCTGGCCGCGAAGCAGCTGAAGGATTAATTGCTATCGCTGTTGAAGGAAATAAAGCTGCAATTATTGAACTAAATGCAGAAACTGATTTCGTTGCACGTAATGATAAATTCCAAACTTTAGCTGCTAATATCGCTAAAGTTGCTTTAAAAACTCATCAAAATCTTGAGCAACTAAAAGAAGCTGCTTATCCAGAAGGATCGCAAACTGTTAGCACAGCTATTACTGATCATATTGCTATCATTGGTGAAAACATGAATTTGCGTCGCGTGGGCTACCTTGGCGTAGATCATGGCGTAATTGCATCATACATGCATAATGCTATAGCAGATGGTCTTGGTAAAATTGGTGTATTATTAGCGCTAGAATCAACCGGTGATAAGCTTAAATTACTAGACTTAGGCAAAAAAATTGCAATGCATATTGCTGCAGCTCGTCCTGAAAGCTTAGATGCAGCTTCAGTTAGCGCCGATGCTTTAGAACGCGAAAAGCAAATTTTTTCTGAACAAGCTAGAAATTCTGGCAAACCTGAAAGCATCATTGAAAAAATGGTTGAAGGTAGAGTTAAGAAATATTACCAAGAAATCGTTTTGCTTGAGCAAATTTTTGTGATGGACAATAAAACTCAAATCACTCAAGTGCTTGTTGACGCAGCTAAAGAAATTGGCGCTCCAGTGAGCATCAAAGGCTTCCTACGCTATGAACTAGGTGAAGGCATTGAACGAACTAAATCAGACTTCGCTGCTGAAGTGGCCTCAATGACTAACTAACTCCTCTAAAACATCACCCTGAGATTAAGCATAATTTCAGGGTGATCTCTTGTCTTACACCCTATTCCTTCGTTTTACTCACATTAATCTTTTATTAATAGCCTTATTGTATGATTCTTTTTTAATTTAGAGGAGAATAGCATGAGCATAATAGAAACAGGACTAGAAGATCTTAGTTCAGCAGTAATTTCTGAACTTCGCTATGCCTTATCCTTAGACCTAACAGATATATGCCCGAGTGCTGTAGCACCGTGCTCAAGTGTTAACAGCGAATCCAGTTCTAGCCAAATAGATACTTGTCTTACCCCCTTAATAACTTGCAAACAAAATTCAGTTATAAGTTGGGTTGATAATTCTGGTATACAGGAGCTTTGCAGTAGTTATGGTTATGACCTTACTAGTTGCGAAGGTCTTATAGGATCTTTTTCATATAATGGAGAAACTATTATCACCAGTGAAGAAAGCGATCTCTTGACTTGCATTGAATTGCTTTCACAATGCTATGCTGATTACGAAAGTTAAAAGGAGTTTATTATGTCAGGGTCAGGAGTAATGGCGTTATTAGAGCAATTAGCAAAAATTGCGGTAGCCGATGTATTAGGGAGCTATATCAGCGAGGGCCTCAGCACCTGCGGTATTAGTTTTACAGACTGCCAAAGTTATTTGACTAATGGAACCGCTACGTCAGGATGCGAATCAGAACTTAATGAATGCTATAACGTGAGTGATTAAATTTCTTAATTTACTTAGAACAACAACAAGAAGAGCCAAAGATATTCTTCTCTTGTTGTACAACCTGCTTAAATTAACTAAAATCCAGTTTCTCCAATAACTCTTCAATGAACTTAATCTTCTGCTTAACATCTATAAACTCTTTACTAATCAGTAATTTTTGGTCTGGTCTAAGCTTGATTAACATTTGATTATTGCTGATAAATTCTAACAATTGCTCAGGAAATAAGCATTTATTATCTTTAAAGCTGAAAGTAATGGCTTTAGGACCGGCATCTATTTTATCGATATTAATTTTCTTCGCTTTAAGCTTCAATTTAATCACCGTTAATAGATACTCAACTTCTTGAGGATACTTACCGAAACGATCAATCATTTGGCTAGCAAAAATATCAACCTCTTCTAAAGTCTTAAGATTAGCTAAATTTCGATATAAACTTAAACGCAAATTAAGATCAGCAATATAATCTTCCGGCAATAAAACTGGCAGCCCTAGATTAATTTGGGGACTATAATCATCTTGTTCTAATTCTATTTCTTGCTTAGATGGATTCTTAAGCGCAAAAATGGCGTCTTGAAGCATTTGTTGATATAGTTCTAAGCCTACTTCTCTAATGTGACCTGATTGCTCATCACCAACTAAGTTACCAAAGCCTCTGATATCCATATCATGGCTGGCCACCGTAAAACCTGCTCCCAATGTATCTAAAGTTTGCATTACTTCAAGTCTGGCACTAGCAAGTTTAGTCAATTTCTTATTGGGCAATAAGAGATAAGAAAAAGCCTTCACATTGCTTCTACCCACCCTGCCCCTGAGTTGATACAATGCCGATAGGCCAAATTTATCAGAGCGGTGAATAATCATCGTATTTGCTTCAGCAATATCAATACCAGATTCAACAATACTAGTTGAAAGCAAGAGATGGAATTTTTTATTATAAAAATCACTCATAATCTCTTCTAAAGCACCAGGGCTCATCTGACCATGCGCAACAACAATTTTCACTTCTGGAACAAGTTCAGTAAGCTTAGGTAAGATTTCATTAATATCGCTAATTCTAGGACAGACAAAAAATGTTTGACCACCACGATAAAATTCACGTAAAATTGCTTCCCGAATCACCACTGAATCATAATTCATAATGTAGGTTTTAACTACTTGACGATCAACGGGAGGACTAGCAATAATACTTAAATCCTTCACTCCAGTTAGAGACATTTGTAATGTACGCGGGATAGGAGTTGCTGATAGAGTAAGGATATGAACATTATCTTGCATTTTTTTAAGTTTTTCTTTTTGCACTACTCCAAAACGTTGTTCTTCATCAATAATTAGTAAGCCTAAATCTTTGAATTCTACATCTTTAGCTAGCAAAGCATGAGTACCAATTACAATATCAACGCTGCCATCTTTTAAGCCAGCTTTAGTGAGCTTTACATCTTTAGCGCTAGCAAGTCTTGATAATTGACGAATCGCTACAGGAAAGCCTGAAAAACGCTTAAAGAATGAATGATAATGCTGGCGAGCAAGTAAAGTAGTTGGCACAATGATTGCTACTTGCTTTTTAACATTTTGCTCAGGATGAGTGGCAATAAAAGCAGCTCGCATCGCCACTTCAGTTTTACCAAAACCAACATCACCACAAACCAAACGATCCATAGGCCTGCCAGAAGCTAAATCTTCTAATACATCATTAATTGAACTTTGCTGGTCATCTGTTTCCATATAAGGAAAACGAGCACAGAACTCTTCATAAGCGCCAGGAATAGCAACTAAATATTCGCCTTCCTTACTGGCTCTAAGGGCTGCTGTTTTGATTAACTCTGCCGCAATTTCTTTTAGTTTTTCTTTAAGCTTAGCCTTTCTATTTTTCCAAGCTATTCCACCAAGCTTATCCAACCGGACAACATCTTCGCTACTACCATAACGACTTAATAATTCAAGATTTTCAACTGGGATATATAATATATCCCCCTCATCATAAATTATTTTAATGCAATCATGCTTGACTCCAGCTGCAACAATGGTTTCCAATCCTGAGAATAAACCAATACCATGCTGCTGATGAACTATATATTCGCCAATTTGTAAGTTATTTATTTCAGCTAACAAGCTTTCTAAAGTCTTATTACTTTTCTTACGAACAATTTTTTCTCCAAGCAAATCTTGCTCAGTTACAATAGCAAAATTATCAAAACTATAACCATGCGCCATAGGTAAGATACATATACCAACGGTTTTGCCTGAAATCTGCTTATGTTCTGCAAAATTGTTTAAGCGATACCAATGAATATTATAGTTTTCCAAAATATTTTTGATGCGCTCTGCTGAACCCTCACTATTGCAAGCAACTATCAATTTACACTTATGATCATCACGATATTTTTTGAATAAATCAAAAGCAGAAATATTTTTTGACCTAGAAAGAAGTTCAAAATTATCAATTTTTTTAATACCAAGCTCAGCTCCAGTTGCAGAATCAATAGAAAATTCATGACAATTAACAATTTTATATTTTTTTAGTTCTAAATTTATTTCAGCTTCACTAAACCATAGCTCTTCAGGCTTTAATGGATAATAGATCACTTCATCTTGAAACCGATTAACTAGCAATTCTTGTCGTCTTTGGTAATGGTTGTCGATTGAAGTTAGTAACTTATCTAACTCATCAGAGAAATTATTTTCACAGACTATTTGAGTAGGCGCAAAATAATCAAAAACATTACTTAAATCCTCATAAAAATAAGGTAAATAATGCTCCATTCCTGGATATTTTCTTCCCTCTTCAATCGCCATATATAATGGATGTTCTGTTGCATTAGCACCAAAATTTTGTTGAAAATTCACACAAAAATTAGCAATTGTAGTAGGGTTCAAAATAACTTCACTTGAAGGAAGTAGACGAATAGACTCTCGATGGCCGTTAGAAATTTGACTAATAGGATCAAATATTCTAATTTTCTCTAATTTATCGCCAAAAAAATCTAAGCGCCAGCCCTGTTCATTATTGGCAACGATATCAATAATATCTCCTCTCACTGCAAAATCACCAGGTTCACTGGCTACCTCTACTCTACGGAAACTCAACAACTGTAATAAAGATAAAAATTCTTCTCGTTTTATAACATCGCCAACTTTGATATTTCTACTTAAATTAGATAGCAATGATTTTGGAGGTAAATGCTGAATTAGAGAATTAATGCTCAGCAAAAGAATGACATTATCTGCATTTTCTTTTAGCATATTTAACTGATATAATGCATCAATTCTTTGAATTAAGTTATTGATATTAGGAGAAACTTTATCATATGGCATACAATCCCAGCCAGGCAAGATAACTACTTTCACCTTGGGATCAAAAAACTCTAGTTGTTTTGCAATAACCATGAGCTTAGCGTCATCACTAGCGATAAATAACAACCTATTATTATGAGCCGATAATTGACTCAAAAGATAGCTATAACTATCCGCTACAACTGGATATATATTAGAATTATTTTTAGTACTTATATCAGCAAATATTTTCATTCTTCTAACTATTTTCGTAGGTTGCATTACCTGCAAGTTCAACTTCATTAAATGACGTTATATTTTTTGATAGATTATCATATTCATGTTTAACATTTTCATTATGTAAAGCGAAGTAATATTGAATTTGCTTCATTTCACTGATAAAAAAACCAGCAATAGCCCCAGCAACAGTTTTATAAAACACTCTTTCCAAAGCATTATTGCGTAAATCAGCACTACAAAATTCATTGCTATAAAACTCCTTCCTTATCTCAATAGAGATTCCCATAAGAAACCCACCGAGAGCTCCCATAGAGGCCTCCATAGACGTTCCAGCAATTAACCCAACTAAAGCACCTTTAGTACTATAAAGACTCAAACCTATAAGGGCTTCTAGATTAGTTCCAAGCAACGTGCTAGCAGATATTATTATAGCGCCAAAGCTTGCTCTTATGAAATTAAAGCCTTCTTTCTCGCAGCATCTAGGAATTCCACCTATAGCGGCACCAAAAATGCTAGAACTAAGTAGATCAAATTTATCAACATATTGAATATGCTCTACCCCTTTAATACTTTTACTCTCTTTATTTTTTGGCATATAATTTTACTATAAATGTAAGTGATTATTAAATGAACACTATTATTGTTTAGTTATCAGCGTTATCCTATAAAAGTTCACTTATCTCAGCTACGAACGTCATCGCGAGAGGAGCATTTCAAGCCAGAGCGTGGCGACTCCTAAGTAAAAATTATTCCCATAGGGAATACAAAATTTTATGTAGACCTTCGGTCTAGTTATTGTCCTGGTGGCCCGCAAAAAATGTTTTCTGCATAAATGCAATAAAACATTTTTTTCGCAATAGACGTCATAACCGCATTAATAAACCTTCATAATCCTTAACGCGTATCATTTTAGACAAAACTAATCCACACTTAAACCCGACTCAACATTCTTATAATTCGAACTCTTGCAGCATCTGCATTATTTCGTTATTATGCTTCTCTGGTACCGTAACTTTTTTAGTGATCCAGTTAAATATATCACCATCTGGTTCGTCAAGCAATGCGTCTAACATTATTAGTTGCTTTTCTGTTATCGATGCGATATTTCTTTTAACAAAATTACCTAAAAGAATATCTGTTTCTTTCCAACCTCTATTTGCACTTTTATACAATAATTTCTTTTTAAATATATTATTTTCCACTAGCGATTTCTCTATGAATTTGTTTTAAAAGTTATAATTGATTAAGTGTTTTTTGGCAACTTCTTTCTATTTAAGGAAATCTCTATGGGTGCAGATCATCCAAATTTTTGTCAATCTATTTATTACAAAAAAAATCAAATAAATTAGTTTACTTAAGTTTAAAAATACGTCATCAATGATATATGTGGATAAAAAAATATCAAAACCACAACTCGATTAAAATATAATCAATTATAGATACTCAAGGACTAAAATTTATGCAACAAATAGCTGCATCTGTGGGGGAAATATCCTCTTTAGAGTGCTTGGATGCTTTAAAAAGCAATCCTGACACATACCTTATTGACGTTAGAACTCCTGAGGAATGGCAGGAAAATGGTGTTGCAGATTTAAGTTCTACTAATAAAGAGGTTAAGCTAATTACTTGGATTTTTTTTACTCCATATGTTCATGCTAATAATAACTTTTTAGACGAACTAGCTAGTGCCATACCTAATAAGCAAGCAGATTTATTTTTCATCTGCAAATCTGGCGGACGCTCTTTAAAAGCTGCTACAGCTGCAATGCAAGCTGGTTATGATAAATGCCACAATATTAATGATGGTTTCGCTGGTAATATGTTTGATAGCGATCAAAAACCTCTTAATATAAATGGCTGGATTAACAATAACTTACCTCGGAGGAAGTTATGAACTTAGCAGTTACAGCTCCAGGCAGAGATAATCTACATACTTGGAAGCAAGTACAACTTAAACTGAAAGCTGAGTACGGTGAAGCAACTTATAAAAGCTGGTTAAGCAAAATAGATTTTGTTTCAACTAACAACAGTACTCTAACTTTAATTGCTCCTACTAAATTTATGCGTGAATGGGTTATTACTCATTACCTAGAAAATATAAAAAATTTGTGGCGCAGTTTTGATCCGAGTATTTATGACCTAGAGATAAATATTGCCAGTAATAACAGCAATATTATTACTAGCGCTAGTGGCAATGAAATTAACTTAAATATATATGAAGAAAAAAACGTTACAGAAACTAACAATTTTTATCAGAATTATGATCTAAGCTCAGTATTAGACGATCGATTTATTTTTGATAATTTCGTTGTTGGCGCTCCCAATGAATTCGCATACGCAGCTGCAAGATCTGTAGCTGAATCAAGTACAACTGAAGCTAAAACCAATCCATTATTTCTATATGGTGGAGTAGGACTTGGCAAAACTCATCTGATGCACGCTATTGCTTGGCATGTTTATAACAGTGACAAAAGTCGCAAAGTTATGTATATCTCAGCAGAAAAATTTATGTATCAATTTGTACGAGCTTTACGTAACAAAGAGATCATGTCTTTCAAAGAACATTTCCGTTCTGTCGATGTATTGATGATTGATGACGTTCAATTTATTTGCGGCAAAGATAGCACTCAAGAAGAGTTTTTTCATACCTTTAATGCACTAATTGATAATAATTGCCAGATAGTTATTTCGTGTGATCGCTCTCCTTCAGATCTAGATGGTATGGAAGAGCGGATTAAATCTCGCTTAGGTTGGGGATTAGTAGCCGACGTTCATAGCACGACTTACGAATTGAGATTGGGTATCCTGCTCTCTAAAATCGAACAAATGAAAGCTCAAGTACCTAAATCAGTGGTAGAGTTTTTGGCTTCTAAAATAACCTCTAACGTTCGTGAACTTGAAGGAGCTTTAAATAAAGTTGTAGCTCTTTCTAAATTAGTTGGTCGAGAAATTAACTTAGAAAACACCCACGAAATTTTGCGTGATTTGTTGAGGTCTAGTGAACGAATAGTTTCAATTGAAGAAATTCAGAAAAAAGTTGCAGAACATTTTAATATCAAGATGAGTGATATGGTTTCAAGCAAAAGAACTAGAGCTATCTCTCGTCCAAGACAAATTGCTATGTATTTATCAAAAAATCTAACTAGCAAAAGCTTAGTTGAAATTGGTCGTAAATTTGGTGGCAAAGATCATACTACTGTTATGCATGCTCTTAAGACCGTCGAAAATCTGAATCAAACCGATGGTGAAATTGCTGAAGATTTACATATCTTATCGAAAATATTACAAACCTAAACATTTAATATAAGGTAGCCCAATGTTTGAAGTTCTTGTCCAACGCAGTGTTTTTGTTAAAGCTTTGTCTCACGTGCAGTCTATAGTAGATCGCAAAAATATCGCTGGTATTTCATCTCATTTAAAACTAGAAGCATTAGGCAATAGACTAACCATCACTGCCACTGATAATAGCTTATCAATAACTGAAGTAATTACTGCTCAGGTTATGCAAAGTGGAGCTATAACCGTAGCCGCTCACACTTTATATGAAATTATTCGTAAATTCTCTGATGAAACCGTCCAGCTCAAAATAGATCCAACTCAAGCTACTATGGTTGAAATCTCAGCTGGTTACTCAGTGTTTCACTTACCTTTTTTAAACGCCGAAGAATTTCCTCAAACTGATGTCGGAGAATTTGATTGTAAGTTTACCTTGCCATATCTTTCAATGCAAAAAATTATTGAAAAAAACCGCAATACCATTTCTCAGGAAGATAGTCGTTATCACTTAAATGGAATTTATTTACATTCTGTGCTTGAAGAAAATGAATTACGCGCTACTGCAACAGATGGCCATAGATTATCTAGCGTTAGGCTCTCATTACCTACTAAAGCTAAAAATATGCCAGCTATCATCATTCCTAGAAAAACTATTTTTGAATTATCAAAAATATTAAGCGATAATCAACAAGATTTAACTATTGAGGTCTCTCCAGTTAAAATAAGATTTAGCATCGGTGATGTGGTTATCATCAGTAAATTAATCGATGGTCAATTCCCAGATTACTTAGCTCTCATTCCTTATAATAATAGTCTGTATTTTAATCTTTCTAGTATAGATTTAGCTAGAGCGGTAGACCGCGCTTCTACTATTATGATGGAAAAATCGCAAGCAATTAAATTTAATATTAATGGCAACCAACTAGAAATTCAAGCTGGTGGAGATCATCAAAGCCTAGCTAATGAAAAGCTTGAAGTTACTTGTAATGTAGAGCAGTTTGATATTGCATTTAATGCAAAATATCTGTTAGATATTATGGCAGCGATAAGCAATGGCGCCGATGTTGAGTTTAAACTTAGCGATCCATATTCAGCAGTATTAGTACAATCTAAAGAAGACGATCAAACCGATTTCGTTATTATGCCTATGCGTGCATAGGAAGTTTGCAGCGTTATTCATGTAAAAGACTATTAATTAGGTTACGAATTTGGCGTCATCTTGGGCGAGGACGGAGTCCGAGATCGGAGATCTCAGGAGTTTATATCTTCACAAGATCCCCGGTCGCGCTATGCTTACAGCATAGCTTGCCAGGGATGACGCGTACTGTTCTAATAACACCCACACGACCCCAAGGAGAATTATTTATGAAAAGCAGTTTTTTAAATTTTAAAATTATGGTAACTATATTTTTAATATTATTAACCGTAATATTAATGTACTTATCTAATGAACCAACTCCAGAAATAAAAGAAGTAACTAAAGAAGTTAAACTTGTGAATATAGTTAAATGAACTTGATTGAAAATTTTTTAGAAATGCTAGCAGCTGAAAGAGCATCAGCGCTAAACACTTTATCTGCTTATAAACTAGATTTAGATAGTTTAAGTGAATTTCTAAGCCCCGACTCATTGGAGTCCGCCAGTTTAAATGACTTACGCAGTTATATTCAATATCTTAACAAACAGGGCTATAGCACCCGTTCAATTAATCGAAAAATTTCTTCAACAAAACAATTTTATCAGTTTTTAGCTTCCGAATCACTAATAATCGATAATCCCAGTATTGAATTAGATTTACAAAAACAATCAAAAAGTTTACCTAAAATGTTACAAGTAAGCGAAGTAGATTTATTATTCGCTCATTTAATTAATGATCAATCTCCTGAAACTACCAGACTAACCTGCATGCTTGCGATTATGTATTCATCAGGACTTAGAGTATCAGAGCTGGTTAGCTTAAAGCTTTCTAACTTTGAAATCGCTACTAATCAGATAAAGCCGATATTTAACGTTATCGGTAAAGGAAATAAAGAACGTTTAGCTATCTTAAATGAACAGGCTCAAGAAGCACTGCTTAAGTATTTACCTATCCGTGAATTTTTTATTCCAAAAAGCCAAAGCAAACATTGTCCATGGCTTTTTCCTTCAGATGGAGAACAAGGCTATATAACCAGACAGCGCTTTGGTCAATTACTTAAAGAATTAGCTTTAAATGCTGGTCTTGATCCGCATAGCATCTCTCCTCACGTGCTTCGTCATTCATTTGCTAGTCATTTATTATCTAATGGGGCAGACCTTAGAAGTATTCAAGAACTCTTAGGTCATAGTTCTATTAATACCACTCAAATCTATACTCACCTAGCTAACGGTCGACTGCAACAAGTAATCGATGAATGCCATCCATTGGCGAAAAAAAATATGAAGATTTCTTGAAGGAGAATTAGTATTAGTAAATGCTCTCAACCAAAACCAAACGAGGCCATCATCCTTGAGGTGCAAAGCAACCAGAGGGTCCAGTTAAAATATTTTAAAAACTTTTGTAACTCAAGGATAAAATAGATTTAATCTGGATTTTCGAGTTTCTCTTCGTTCGTCGACTGTCGAAAAGTGACTTTTTGCTTTCGAGTAAAAAAATCGGCATCATTCTTGCCAAGCCTTAGCTTGGCGAGAATCCAGATAAATTCTCTTAAAAACGTAGAGTTTCTAAAGGTCTAAAAAGATTTCAACTAGATTCTTGCCACCAGCTGAAGCTGGTTGCAAGAATGACATACTCAATAGAAAGAACCAAATTACAAGCTTTTGGCTAAAAAATAGTACTTTTATGCGTATTATTTTAATAAAAAATCACTCTAAATGCAAGGACACATCAAGTATTGAGCACTATTTAACGGTCAATTCGTTCTCTCAAGAGTGACGACCGGGGTTGGCGGTATGATTATTGCTACGATAAGCAACCTATTATATCAATATCCGCGTCATCTTGGGCGAGAACGAAGTTCGAGACCTTAGGATCTCGTAAGGAATAAAACTCCTGAGATCCTAAGGTACACACTGCCTTCGGCAGCTTGCCAGGGATGACGCATTAACTATATAAATGTTCAGTTATCGCTGAATATTGGTATTATTTACTAACACCCTTGAGCCTTGCTTGGGTACTTGGCTCAAGAGTAATTATTACTTATACTTTACCACTATTATCTTTTTTTGCTGCTTGATCTTCAGCTATCTTAGTCTTACTAGTCATTACAGATGAAATTGCATCAGTAGCAGGTTTAACAAATGTGGCTACTCTATTTCCAACAGCTTTTGCTGCCTTCATTACTGGCTCTCCGACTGCACTATACATTGCATCACCTGCTATACCAAGCTGTCTACGACCTTCTTCACCTTTTTTACTAAAATCTGTAGCTCCCTTTACATGAGCTTCGTCAGCAATTCTTCTGGCCTCCTCTATGCCTTTCACACCATTTGCATCTACTATTTTACCAATTTTATGGCTAATCTTAAAATCTTCATAACCTCTATAAGCAGCACGACACAACTTCGCTAAATTATGACTAGCATTATTACCTTTAACTCTAGCTAAATTAATCATGTTACCAGTAACGATAACAGTAGGAGAATTTTTAGCCCATGTATTAAATTCTTCACTTCGTTTTTTAAGAGCTTCATACATTCTGTGCATAGCAGAATCTTTATGATCTGCAGTTGTTTTTGGAGAAATAATAGTAGCTTCATCTGCTTCCATATCTTTGTTAACAGCTGCAACTGTAGGTTCATCATCCTTATAACCCATAGCTATTGCCATTTTTTTATGCATTCTACTAGCGAATCCAACCACTTCGTGCTCTTCTTGTTTGGATAAAGGCTGAGCATCATCTTTTGATGCTACAGTATCTAATACCACTAAACTTGTGGTTTCATCCTGCTCTTGCGGTAATGGCGTTAGTTTACCAGAAGGTACTCTATCAGATAATGCTTTGAAATCTTTCTCTTCCATTAATATTCTCCTCGTTCTAAATTTAATTAATACAATAAGTAACCTTTGAACTCTAAAATATATAAGTTAAAAATTAGTTAATTACCGCGAATTTTTACAAAAATAGACCAGAGATGCATTTCTCGCTTGAATATTTACTAATAATTTGTCATATATAGCAAAAATGTAAAACCTGTGAGAGTAAAAAATGTCTAAAAATAAAAAACATAAGTCTACAGTTGGTAAAGTTGCTGCCATATCACCGCCAACAAGAGAATTTGAATTATACGATTGCTTAGAAGGGATTACTCAAGTTACCAATGGTGAGCAAAAATTTCTTTTAGACCCAGAATATCTAAAATTTAGAAGAGAACTTAAAGATAAGTCTTTATTATTTATAAATTTATGAGATATAGATGT
>CANDYO010000026.1 GCA_947424995.1 Rickettsiales bacterium
ACTAGTTTAGCAAGTGGTACTGAACCATCAACAATGTTTGATACCGCAACACCAGCTTTCAATGCAGCAGCGTTTACGTTAGTTGGTAAGTCACCAGCAGCTAATGCAATAACTGGTAATGTGCCTGTACCAATGTTTGCTACCGCAACACCAGCTTTCAATGCAGCAGCGTTTACGTTAGTTGGTAAGTCACCAGCATTTAAGTTAGCTGTTGGTACAGTTAAACCTGAAGGTAAATTACCAGAAGCTAATACTGCTAGTGGTAGACCACCTGGAGTAATATTCGCTACTACAGCGCCTACATCTAATGATCCAGCTGTTACTTTTACATTAGTTGGCAAGGTACCACCATCTAATGAACCAACTGGCATTGTAACTCCTGCAGGTAAGTCACCAGCAGATAATGCACCGACTCCTAAACTACCTGGAGCAATATTTGCTACCGCAGTACCAGGAATTAATGATCCAGCTGTTACTTTTACATTAGTTGGCAAGGTACCACCATCTAATGAACCAACTGGTATTGTAATGCCTATAGGTAAGTCACCAGGTAGCAATGAAGTGAGAGCTATATTATTAAAATGGGTATTTGTAGTTGTTTTGAAGTTATTAAGATCACTGAGACTACCTATAGATGATAAAGCTGCAGTTAAAGAACCAGCAGCGCTATCAGCTGATGCTTTTGTTGAAGCTGCATCAGTCTTTGCACTAGATGCTGAAGTAGCCGCGCTAGTTGCTGAAGTTGCTGCAGCAGTTGCTGAAGTAGCCGCAGCAGTTGCTGAAGTAGCCGCGCTAGTTGCTGACGTAGCAGCATGAGTCGCTGAAGTAGCAGCATGAGTCGCTGAAGTAGCCGCTGCAGTTTCTGATGCTAACGCATGAGTAGCCGAAGTAGCTGCTGCAGTTGCTGACGTAGCTGCTGCTGCCGCTGATGCCTTCGTTGAAGCTGCATCAGTCTTTGTATTGCCTGCATCAGTCTTTGTACTAGCTGCATTAGTGCTTGAAGCAAGTGCAGATGCAGCCGCATTAGTCGCTGATACTCCAGAAGCTTTATCATTTTTATCAGCATCACTTGCTGACGCTTTCGCAGCAGTTGCTGAAGTAGCAGCACTAGTCGCTGAAGTGGCTGCATGAGTTGCTGAAGTAGCAGCTGCAGCTGCTGACGTAGCCGCTGTGGCCGCTGAAGTGGCTGCGGCAGTAGCTGCTCCTTTTGCAGCTACTGCTGAATCTGTTGCATTAGGGACTGCTATACCAGCTAAGGCTAACTCTGTCGCATATATTTGCGTTACTTGAGACCACTGGGTTAAGAAGACTAAGTCCGGTTTAGCAACGCCAACACCACTGTCAAGACCCTTAATACCGTTCATTAGGCTTTGTAGAGCTGCCAGCTGCGAGGTTGAATCCGTAGGGGCTGCCGCGTAAGTAGCAAAAAGGGCTTGCGCTGCTGGCTGAAGACCTAGGGATAAATTTCCTATATTTGCATTAAAATAAATCGCAAATTCAGCTGGCGTTGAAAAATTGTTAGGCAATACTGAAGGTACAGCAACTATATTGGTTGGTATAATAGTAGCAGGCATAATTATTCTCCTTTAAATTAATAAACTGAAACACATAAAATCGAGAAATAGAGAAAATTTTTCACCCTATGATTTAAAACTTTTAATGCCTTGCAATTATAAGTTGAAATTTTGGATGAATTTTCTATTAAATTTTAACTATAGATGCATCTAGTGAATCACATATTTGTTAACAAGAGATTAATTTCGTCGGCAATATTAAAAATATTTTTATATAATGAAGTTATTAAAACTGTTAAAACTTCTATAACCCTAAGGTCTTCTTAGGTAAAATTAAGCTAAAATATTTTAATTTTTTTTTGATACTATGGAGAAATTATAAAACTGAATTGCATCTAAAAATGCACTCAGCATGTTACTACGAAAATTAATATAATATCTGTGTATTTAAGCGAATAGATCATGTATTATCCGCTTAAGTTTAATTTATAATGTTTTTATTTTTAAAATGACCCTTTGTAACGATCATAATTTTTGCGTGGACACAGCAATAAAAAGAGCTGAAGAACTCTGTTTAAAGCAAAAAATACAATTTACGACCCTTCGTAGAAATATTTTAAGTCTGATTTGGCAAAACCATAAACCGCTAAAAGCCTACGATATTCTCGAACAATTACAGACGAAAGATTCTTCTGCAAAACCAATCACCGTATATCGTACTTTAGATTTTCTTATTGAAAATAAGATGATCCATAAAATTGAGAGTCAGAATGCTTTTTTAGGTTGTCGTCACCCCGGAGAATTACATAATTGCTATTTTTTAATCTGCAAAAAATGCAATATAGCTGAAGAGGGTTGCGAAAATGATTTACTAAAAAATGTCTATATTGATTTAAAAAAACAAGAATTCTCCGTTGAGCATATCACTCTTGAAATTCAAGGCACTTGTAAAAAATGTAACTCTCTTAAGAATCTGAATAAGGATAGCAATATTGAGCACCAGCTTAACTCTTAAATCAGCAAACGGATATACTTGGCTTTTAAATGAAGCTAAACATGATCATATTAATTCACTTGTACAAAAACTAAATATCAATGAGATTATTGCTAGAATTTTAGCTGAGCGTAATATAAGTATAGATGCGGCTGAATCATTTTTAACTCCAACTTTGCGTGAATTTTTACCAGATCCTTTTCATTTACTCGATATGGAAAAAGCTGCTGAAATTATTGTAAATAGTATAATTAATCAGCAAAAAATTGTGATTTTTGGTGATTATGATGTCGACGGAGCAACTTCTTCAGCTCTTTTGAAGAGATTTTTTTCATCGCTTAACGTTGAAGTTGATATTTACATTCCAGATAGAATTGAGGAAGGTTATGGTCCAACCATAGCAGCATTCTCTCACCTAAAAACACTAGGAACCGATTTAATTATTACCGTAGATTGTGGTACAGCTGCTTTTGAAGCCATTGAATTTGCAGTTAATAATGGCATAAAAATCGTTGTTGTAGACCATCATCTATCTAGTGAAACTTTACCTTTAGCTGATGCTTTAGTTAACCCTAATCGTAGCGATGAAACTTCAATATATGGTTATTTAGCTGCAGTTGGAGTTGCTTTTTTATTAAGCATTGCAGTGGTAACTACTCTACGCAAAAAAGATTATTTCTTGAATAAAGATGAACCATCTTTGCTTAAGCTCTTGGATATAGTAGCTATCGGTACTATTTGCGATGTGGTGCCTTTAGAACCATTGAATCGGGCCTTTGTAACTCAAGGACTAAAGATATTAAACAAACGACAAAACCCTGGTGTTATAGCTTTTTGTCAATTATTAAACTTAAATAATGATCTGCTTACTAGCTATCATCTAGGCTATGTAATAGGTCCAAGGATTAATGCTGGCGGAAGAGTTGGTGAATCTTCTTTAGGAGCTAGGTTATTGTCCACAGATGATCATAAAGAAGCATTAGAAATTGCTAATAAATTAGAAATATATAACGCAGAACGTAAAGCTATTGAATTTAGTGTTTATGAACAAGCTTTAGAGCAAGCGAAACAACTTTCTCCTGATGATGCACTTATTATGGTAGCTGGAGAAAACTGGCATCCTGGCGTTATCGGCATCGTTGCTGGAAGACTAAAAGAATTATTTAATAAGCCAGTTGCTGTATTAAGCTTAGATGCAGAACATGGCAAGTCCTCTTGCCGTTCAGTACATGGAGTAGATTTTGGCTCTGCCATAGTGGACGCGAAGCAAGAAGGAATACTTGTAGGAGGGGGGGGGCATAAAATGGCAGCTGGTTTTACCATCCTTAGGAAGAATCTACCTGCTTTGAAAAGCTTCTTACATATTCGTTTTACTAAAGAATTAGCTACTCTAGACAATAGACAACAACGTTATTTTAGCGCTTATTTATCTACTAATGCAGTTAACTTAACTTTGGCCAAACAAATTGAACAAATAGGCCCTTTTGGACCCGGTAACTCTGAACCAAAATTTGCTTTGAAAGATGTATATATTGCTAAAAGTAATATTTTTGCTAGTAATCATATCAGTTGTTTTGTAGGTTGTGCGACGAGTAGGAACCTTACTGGCTTAATAAAAGCTAATGCATTTAGAGCCATAGGAACTAAGCTTGAAGATATTCTTCTCAATGTAAATAATAGTTATAAAAACTTAGATCTTATTGGGTACGTTCGTATTAATCGTTGGAATGGCCGAGAAGTTGCTGAATTTGTTATTGATGATGCTATATCATACTAATTTTTGGCTAGCTGTTAAAAATTCACTAACTCCGCTACGGATTTTGCGTCAGGGATGACGCGGGAAACGATACAATTTCTCTAGTAGACTATTCTGAGCTAGTCTAGCTTCAAGGTGAAGAAAATCTACTTTATCCATCTCTTGATCTTGATTACTGCAACTAAACACATAACTTATTTCGTGAGTAACTGGATCAATATGTTTTTGTAAACATTGCCCACATATTTCCTTCATCATACATTGCATAGGAGAGTTAATGCTAGCAATAGCTATATGTTGTTGACTCAAGTATGGTTTTAGCAGTTCATGGCGAATTTTTTTAATAGCATGCATCATTTTATCTGAGCCAATCACTATAATTCTATCAATGCTTTTTAAAACATTTGGATTGCTTTGAGCAAAACTTAAAATAGATTCAACGATGTTTCCATGAAAGCTTTGATCTCCTTCTCTAGTAATCTTAAGTAACTCTTCATCACAAGACCAAATAATTTTATTTGATGCGGCTTCTATTTCTTCTATTTTATAGCGATCTTGAAATTTCCTATAGCCAGCAAAATATAATACCTTACTCCCAGCTGCTCGAAACGCTTGTCCTATTGAAAACAAGACGGCATTGCCTAAACCACCACCAACAAGCATTACATTTTCATTAGCTTTAATTTCAGTAGCACTACCGGTCGGTCCCATTAAAACTACTGGTTTCCCTATGGGCAGCTGTGCACATAAATTAGATGATCCACCCATTTCCAAAACTATAGTCGAAATATTACCACTTATTTGATCCACTTTCGCTCCAGTTAGAGCAATTCCTTCTATCAAAGGTAATTTTCCAGTATAGTTTTGCAGGCGGAAAAACTGACCAGGATGAAAATTTTGCGCAGCTAAAGGCGACTTAATAACCAATTCAACTATATTAGTAGTTAGCCTATTTACTTTAACTAAAGTAGCCACCAATTGGTTGCTTAAATATTTAAAGAAATCTTCTGCGCATAGATTAGCTTCATTTTTGAGTAATCTTGATATAACAGGATAACCATGCTTAGCGCTAGCCATCGCTTTTACTACATTACCAGCATAGTCTGGATGAAGGTCTCCAAAAAAGCTTATTGAAGATTTTTCATCTCTATAGGTAATGAATCGCTCTGCTAATATTTTAAAATATTGCCCATCTTTAGCAAAAAATTCAGGAAATTCTTGCTCTAAGACTATATTAGGAATAGTTCCAGCTGCTATCAGAATAGTTTTAGCTGCCAACCTCACTTGTTTGGCTTCACCATTAATTTGTTGGATAGCTTCTATTGCCTCTACATGTCCATATTTATCTAAAACTATTTTAGTTGGAGTAATTTCTTCAACAAATTCTACTCCCTCTTCTAACCCTAGAGTTAATTCTTCATGATTTAAACGGTAGCTTGGTGCTTTCTGCATTTTATTGCGGTAAAGTATCTTAACTCCACCAAGAGATTTAAGTGCTGTAAGCAATGAATCTGAATCTTCAAATAACTGATAATCCTTGAGCAGTTCATCAGCTATTATTTGTTCTTCTTCGTTTAAATCTACTTTTTTATATTTAGCTCTAAACTTCTTAACTAACTGTGGGTAATAAGCTAGAGCTTCAGTCGCTGTATCTAAAGCTGTTAATCCTCCACCAATTACTACAACAGGCATTCTAAGCTGCAAATTAGTTAGTGATTTTAGATCATATGCTTTACCAAGCTGCAGAGACATTAGAAAATCTGAAGCGCTACGAACTCCTTTAGCTACCGAATCAGGTAATGAGAGCAACCTAGGACTACCAGCACCTAATGCTAAAGCAATATGTTGAAAACCCATTGTAAAAGCTTGTTTAGGAGTGATATTACTACCTAATCTAACTCCGCTAAATAATTTAAAATTAGCTCTGCGCTCTAATAGCAGTCTAATTAAAAGCAGAAAATTTTTATCCCAACGATTGGTAATACCATATTCCATAACTCCACCAAATCCACTAACTACTCGTTGATCAAGGGCTACAAAAAGTTGTTCTATTTGTTTGATTGGCTTAGTGAGCAATTCATCTTCTAGTGGTTCAATTTTTAGCCCATCTATACCCACGACAATATGGCCATCATTTAGTAAATAATGACTAAGGGTAAAGCCAGCCGGCCCCATTCCCACTACTAAAACTTTAGCTCCCGTGTTTTCTTTAGGTAAAGGTCTAGCAAAAGACAAAGGATTCCAACGAGTAAGCAGACTATAAATTTCGAAGCCCCAAGGCAAAGCTAGAACATCTTTTAAAACTTTGGTTTCAATTTGAGGAATATCGACAGGCTGTTGTTTTTGATAGATACATGCTTTCATGCAATCATTACAAATTCTATGGCCAGTAGCAGCTAGCATAGGATTATCTATAATGGCCATAGCTAAAGAGCCGATTATACTACCTCGGCTTTTAAGATAATTCATCTCTGAAATTTTTTCATCTAAAGGACAACCATCTTGCTTATCTTTTGTAATCTCAGCTTTTATACCTTTAGAACAAGAATCTTTGTTTTGATTATGACAATGAATACAATAATGGCTTTGATCAATAGCAAAATTTAGCTCACAACCAGTATCGGTTAGCTTGAAACCATCACGCTGACGGCATTTATCTGCTGGAATTTGCAAAACTCTTAAATCATTCTGTTCTTTTTCTTCTACCGGCACTAGATAATCAACGTCTAATTTATGAGGGAACTTAAATAGGGTGCCACCTTTATGTTTGGCTTGACCTTCAGAGCTTAAAGCTGCCCAAACGGCATAACCAATTGCTATATCCAGCTTAGACTGTTCTTTTGCGCTCAACCAATTTAAAACATACTCAGCAAATATTTGCTCAAAGTAATCTATTTTATAATTATTTATTTCTGGTGAAATAAGTTTAGATAATTGGATAGATATAGATTCTATATCATTGGTAGGCGATTGATTGCTTTTAAGCGCGTAACGCTGGACAAATAAACGCTTACATTCATAAATTTTTGCCAATGGACTATATTGTATTTTTACTAAGGATAACTCTTCTTCAATACCAAAAAAATCAGCAATAAACTGTTCTAGATATGGAGCCAAATTAATGGCCAATTTTGAATGACCTAACTCCCATTTGGTAAAATCAAGTCTAGCTTGGACTAGTTCTTTATGCCTAGAAGCATCTTGAGCTGATATATATTCAAGGAAGTAAGAATCTAATATCTTTAATCTAGCAACATCATATAAATCAACAAAATTAAAATTAAATTTTAAATTCAATTTACTCATTTTTACTCTTTGGAATAATAATAGCTCTTACTCTCTTGCCATTTTTCGCATTTTTTTCAGAAGATCCTACTAAATCTGCTTTTTTAGTGATAAAGCTATAATGCAATAACTCCCCTAACAAAATATTATTATCTTTATATAGCTTTACTTGATCTTTCAAAGTTAAAATTGAGGTAGACACTGTATATTCACCATACTCACTGGTGGCTGTATTCTCTTCGTCAATTATTTTTACATGACCATATGCATAGATCTTTTCCAATTTATCAGTAATTGGACTAATTATCGCGGTCATTTTATCAGCTTCAACCTTTGTCCCATCTCTTAGTAAGACCACATTACCTAAAAAATGGCCAATTTTATTTTGCCAAAATATATCGAATCTATCTGATTTAATATTGGTAGTGAATTCGTCTTTATGCTGTTTGATATCAGTATTTATTTTACCATGGAAAAATACTGTTTGGTTTTGATAATTCATAATAAAACCATTATCTGACTCTAAAATATATTCACTAGTATATAATTTTGAGTAGTGATCTGATTTAATGATAGATTCTTTATGCAATATCTCTGCTTGCTCACCAATTAAGTAATATTGCTTATTTAAATTAGCCTTTAGATCGCCAAATAATTGTAGACGACTATCATCTTTAGTTAATGTCGCTCGTTTAGCTGTTAAATTAAGCCAGTCGATATGATTAAGCATTGATTTAATTTGTGGGTTTGTAAAAAATACCTGCCCAGCTAGTTCTTGCATTTCTTCAGCTTGAATATAATAAGGACCATTCTCTATGCTTATTCCCATTAGATCAGGTTGGTCAACTTTAAAGCCAATATCAGGTTCACTATCTTTGCTACCATTAACACTTGCGGCTGAAGTTTTTTGACGAATTTTTCCATCTTTATTGGCAAAAATATAGTAACTAATAACCGAAATACTAGCCAATGCAGTAATGACAAAAAAATACTTAAGCAGCTTAACTAATACAGAGTATTGTTCAATTCTATGTAACATGGATTATTTTAACTCTGGAGTTGCACCAACTTTTAGACAGTCATGCATATGTACTATACCTTTTAAATATTGATGCTCATCAACAACAAATAAAATCGTTATCTTTTTCTTATTCATTATATCTAAGGCTTCAACTACTAGACTATTAGCATTGATAGTAATAGGATTAGCTTTCATAACCTCTCTTATCTTTTTACTTAGTAAGTTAGGTATATTTATACTACGTCTTAGTTCTCCATCAGTAAAAACGCCAACTAGTTTCTGTTCATCATCTATAATTGCTGCACAACCAAATTTCTTTTGGGTAATTATATTTATTGATTCTGTCACCGTGTCATCGACATGAACTATAGGCAATTCAGAATCCACATGCATAACATCTTTTACTCTAAAAAATGCAGCTCCTAAACGACCACCTGGATGATATAATTGAAAATCTTTTCTACTAAAACCTTTATTTTCTAATAAAGTTAAAGCAATCGCATCACCTAATACTAACATTATTGTAGTTGAAGTGGTTGGCGCATCAAATTCTAGAGCTTCAGGAACGGCTGGCAATGTTAAGCATATATCGGCAGCCAAGCCCAAAGTAGAGTTAGGATTGCGAACCATAGCTACTAAAAGAATATGAAAGCGTTTGCAATAATTGATTATATCTTTTAATTCTAAAGTTTCACCAGAGTTTGAAAGCAATATTACCAAATCATCTGGTTGAATCATCCCCAAGTCCCCATGACTAGCTTCACTTGGGTGAATAAAGAACGCTGGAGTTCCAGTAGAGGAAAGAGTGGCGGCAATTTTTTTAGCAATATGGCCGCTTTTACCCATACCGCTAACTATAACTCGTCCACTATGCTGCATTATCTCTTCAATTAGGAGTTTAAAATCTTTACCTAAACTACTAGATAAAGCCTTTAACCCATCAATAGCTGAATTAATAACATCTTTAGCAATATTTGCTTCAGGATAATTATCAGTCATAACCTCTATTGCCTCCTAATGATGAGCAAAAATATCAACATTTTCCCAACCAGCTAAGTCTAATAACGCTCTAGATGGGATAAAATTAAAGCAAGCTTGCGCTAAACTTAAACGTTCTTCTCTGATTAATAGAGTAATTAATTTATCTCTAAGTTTATGCAAATATAAAACATCACCAGCAGCGTATATTTTCTGATCCTTGGTTAGAGTTTCACTCCCCCAATCTGAAGATTGTTGCTGCTTTGATATTTGCACACCTATAAACTCTCGACATAAATCTTTAAGCCCATGCGAATCCGTGTAAGTCCTGGTAAGCTTAGAAGCTATTTTGGTACAAAATATATTATTAATCGAGATGCCTAAATACTGACGAACTACCGCCACATCGAACCTAGCAAAATGAAAAATCTTTTGGATACTGGGGTTAGAAAATAACCTCTCTACATTGGGAGCTGTTGTTACGTCCTTATCAATTTGAACTATATAAATATTGCCCATTTCATCTGATATCTGAATCAAACACAAACGATCCCGCTTATGATATAAGCCCATGGTTTCTGTATCAACAGCAATATCTCCGGTAATAATTAAATCATCCGGTAAATCATTCTTATAGAGCTTTATTTTTTCAGTAGACATAGCTTTTTAGCCTTTATGGGTTATAAGAATTCAACTTTGCTTTTTGCTTTTAACTGTTCAATATATTCTTGAATAAACTGAGCTGAAATATCTTCAGAAATTTTAGTTCTTAACTCCTCAAAGCTTTGAACGACTGCTTTTCTTTTGTCTTCAAGTTTTATTATATGATAACCAAAGTCTGTTTTGATTGGACCAGAAATTTCACCCACTTTTAACTTTTCAACAGCTTGCTCAAATGATGGCACCATTTGTCCAGTAGAGAAGTAAGCTAGACTACCACCATCTTCTTTATTATTATCCAATGAATATTCCTTAGCTAAAGCAGCAAAGGCTTCCCCTTTACTTAATTTTTTCTCTATCTGTTTTGCTTCATCTTCTGTTTTTACTAAAATATGACTTACTTTATACTCATATTTATCAGCTTGCTCTGCTACCATTTCTTTGTATTTCGCTTGCAATTTTTCTTCTGTAAGGTTTTTTTTAACAATCTTCTCTATAAAAACTCTCTGCATTATTTGATTTTCAGCTAATTGAAGTCCTTTTTTATATTCCAGCTCTTCATTTATTTTTGCTTGCTTAGCTTCTTGAAGAATTAAATCACCTACTACTATACTTCTAATGATTTCTTCTTTTACCTCTTTATCAAGCTTATCATAACTCATCATTTCTTCATTACCTAATGCGTTAAGCTCAATATAATTTTGAATTTTTTCTCTTATTTCTGATTCATATACTGGTTTACCATCTATCTTAGCTACTATTTTATCTTCTAACTTTACATCCTCACCAGCAAAACAAAATTGGCTAACGGCTACAATAAGAATAGAAATAATTAGTTTTTTTATCATAAATTTATCCATGTGAATGTTTAATAAAGAACATCTAATGCCAATTTTCAGTAATAACTGAATATTTATAAAGTTGATGCGTCATCCCTAGCAAGCCACCGAAGGTAGCGCGCACCTAAGGATATCAAGAGTTTATTTTCTCATGAGATCCTAAGGTCTCGGACTTCGCTCGCCCAAGATGACGCGAAAATTGGTCTAAAAGATGCTAATCTGGACCTCTACATTAGCGTTATTGGAGCAATTCTGCAATAAATATATTATCTAGCTTAGATTTCTTTTGTATTTTATGAAGTAATTTAGTATTTTCATAGATAAATTTAAACTTCAAGGAAAATTATGTTCAAAGCCCTAGGTAAAATGCTGTTTGGTTCTGTTAATGACAGAGCTGTCAAATCTTTATTAAAAATTGTTGATCAAGTTAATGCTCTAGAAGCAAGTATGCTTGTACTGTCTGATAGTGAGCTACAAGCTCAAACAGTAAATCTCAAACATAAATTAAGCGAAGGCTTTTCCTTAGATAATATTTTGCCAGAAGCTTTTGCAACTGTACGAGAAGTATCTCGTAGAACACTAAATATGCGCCACTTTGATGTGCAAATACTTGGCGGTATCGTTTTGCATAAAGGAATGATTGCAGAAATGCGCACCGGAGAAGGAAAAACATTGGTGGCAACTCTTGCAGTATACTTAAATGCTTTAACTGAAGAAGGGGTGCATGTTGTAAGTGTTAATGATTATTTAATTAAGCGTGATGCCAATTGGATGGGGAAAATATACCAGTTTCTTGGTATGTCTGTAGGCTGCATTGTCCATGGTATAAGTGATGAACAACGTAAAGCTGCTTATGCTTGTGATATTACCTATGGCACTAATAACGAAGTTGGTTTTGATTATCTTAGAGATAATATGAAACACAATTTAGATCAATTAGCGCAAAGAAAATTTAACTTTGTTATTATTGATGAAGTAGATTCGGTATTAATTGACGAAGCAAGAACTCCTTTAGTTATCTCAGGACCTACTGAAGATAACTCTGAACTATATCATCAAATCGATCGACTATTACCTCAATTAACCAATCATGATTATGAGATTGATAAAAAATCAAGACAAGTCACCTTAACTGAAGACGGTATGTCTAACGTAGAAATTTTACTAAAAAAGGCAAAGTTAATCGATGAAGAGAGTAATTTCTACGATTTGCACAATATGCCTCTAGTTCACCACATTAACCAAGCACTTAGGGCGCATAAATTATTTACCAAAGATATAGATTATATGGTAGCCAATAATCAAGTTTTAATCGTAGATGAATTTACCGGCAGAGCATTAGAGGGAAGAAGATATTCTGAAGGTCTTCATCAAGCTTTAGAAGCTAAAGAAGGATTAAAAGTTCAAAATGAAAATCAAACCTTAGCTTCAATTACTTTTCAAAATTATTTCCGTCTCTATCCTAAATTAGCTGGAATGGCTGGGACAGCGATGACTGAAGCAACTGAACTTTACGATATCTACAAACTTGAAGTTATTGAATTACCTCCAAATAAGAAGGCTATACGAGTTGATGCTGATGATGTGATTTATCGCACTGCTAAAGAAAAATATAATGCCATTATTGAGCAAATAGAAGATTGCCATAAAAGACAGCAACCTGTTTTAGTAGGCACTGTAAGTATTGAAAAATCTGAATTTATTGCTAGTTTATTAAAGAAGAAAAAAATCCCTCACCATATTCTCAATGCTAAATATCATGATCAAGAAGCGATGATCATCGCCCAAGCAGGAAGAGCTGGGTCGGTTACTATTGCAACTAATATGGCTGGGCGTGGAACAGATATTCAATTAGGAGGGAATCCAGAAGCCTTAATTATTGAAAATAAAGCCACAGATGATAATCAAATCGCTAAAATTCATGCTCAAGTAGAAGCAGAGAAAGAAAAAGTTATTGCTGCAGGAGGCTTGTTCGTCATCGGCACAGAAAGGCATGAGAGCCGTAGAATAGATAATCAATTGCGCGGTCGTTCTGGTCGTCAAGGCGACCCAGGAAGAACTCAGTTCTACCTATCTTTAGAAGATGATTTAATGCGTATTTTTGCTTCTGATAAAATGGGAACAATTCTACAAAAACTTGGTATGGAAGAAGGTGAAGCTATTTTCCATCCGATGATTAGTAGAGCCCTTGAAAAAGCTCAACAAAAAGTTGAAGGACGCAATTACGAAATTCGTAAAAATCTACTTAAGTTTGATGACGTTGTCAGTCAACAACGCAGAATCATCTATGACCAAAGAAGGGAAATTTTAGAAGCAAATGATGTAGGGGAAGAAATAGAACCTATGTATCAGGCTATAAATAGCGGCATCGTTTCTAGCTATACTCCTCCACGTACTTATCCTGAACAATGGGATGTTGAAAGCTTTAAAAAAGAAACTTTTCGTATTTATGGAATTAATGTACCTATCGAAGAATGGGCCAATCATGATAAGATTGATGATGAGCAAGTTTTGTTTTATTTAAATGATGAGATCAAAAAACTCTTTAATAATAAAATTGAACATTATTCTGAACATCTCTTTCAAACCGTTGCTAGGCGCTGCTTACTTGCTATTATTGATCAGCTCTGGAAAGATCATCTATATACCTTAGATCATTTAAGACAAAGTATCTCTCTACGTGCCTACGGTCAAAAAGATCCACTTAATGAATATAAGCGAGAGTCTTTTCACCTTTTTGAAGCAATGATGGAGCATATAAAAGAATTATTTATTCAAAGATTAGCTCATTTAGAATTACAAGTAGTAAAAAATGAAGAAGGATCATTCATAGTAGATACTTATACTCCTAACCAAGCGAAAACTTTTGAAACTCGCACTGATCCTGCTCTGCTAACAAAAAACACAGCTGAGAGAGAGCCAATAACTCCTTTAAGAGCTTATGTTGATCCATCAATGCGGATTGCAAATGATCCTTCTAGTTGGGGGAAAATTGGCCGTAACGAAGCTTGCCCTTGTAACTCTGGGATCAAGTATAAGCAATGCCATGGTAGGATAAGTTAAAACTGTAAGCTTATGCCGGCAGTGAGTTCATGTTTAACTTTTTTTTAAAGTTTTTTCATAAGCCCGCTTGCGTCCTTTGGACTACAGCGTGGCATCCGTTTCTCTAACGCTGCATCGCCATTGCTTCGCTACGCTCCGCAATCGCGCTGTAGCGAAGCTAAAGCGGATGGTGGGCGATAGAAGATTCGAACTTCCGACCTCAGCGATGTCAACGCTGCGCTCTAACCAACTGAGCTAACCGCCCTCAAAACGAGAATAGCAGTATAGCTCTCCTATTAAACTATGGCAATATATTTAGATGAACCAACTAAAAAATTATATATTATGGCCTGTTTTAGCACTACTGCTAACAATAGTTACATACTTAGGCTTAGTATCCCTTACCCATAAAACTCTTAGCCTTATTACCCCTTATCAAGAAGAATTATTGTGGCAGTTTATGGCTAACGACTTTAACAATGGTGATTCTAATAAACAGCTATATATTCAGAAGCTCATAGATCAACTACCTAGTGAGTTACTACCTAAACAATATCCTAAGGTTACTATTCTTGTTACTAAAGATAATCATATTAATGCTTTCGCAGCGCCTGGTGGACGAATTATATTAACAACCGGGTTACTAAAAGCGCTTAAAAGTGAAAATGCTCTACTGTTTGTTATTAATCATGAAATTGCTCACTTATCTAGAAAAGATCATTTATATGAATTTGCTAGGATGATAGTATCTACAGCATATGGTGTAATTACTTTATCTAAACTAGTACCCGAATTATTAATGCTAATCGATAATTATAAAATTCATCAAGTGGAATTTTTAGCTGATCGATTAGCATTAAAAGCAATGCTTCACTATTACGGCCACGCTGGAGGATCAGATGAATTTTTTCAAATTTTACTTGAGGAAAAACCTATTTCAGGGGACATATCTCATCCAGATACCACAAAACGCCTTGAAAATATCAATAATTTTATTAACAATAACGCAATTGACCGTAAAGAAACGAAAGATCTGTTTGGAAAGTAATTGTTAAAGCCAAAGATGGTCATCACCCTTGGGACGCAAAGCGGCCCGTTTTGCACTCTAGAGCTTTTAATTCTTTTAAAGATTTACTGGACCCTTACCACTTGCTTTTAGCTAGCAGCAAGGATGACGACCTCACATGTTTTAAGTAGTAACCTTAACTAGCGCAATCAATTACTTATTAAGGTCCTGTAGAATTTGATTCTCGCCTTGTGATAAGTTTTCATTATTTACCTGCTCTGAATTAGCCCTTTTATTAGCCAATTCTTCAGGAGAATAAATATTAAAATTAGGCGGAACTGATAAAGGCTGGTTAGTTGAGACTTGATACTCATCCGGCTGATTTTTTACCAAACCTACATTTTGTTTAAAATTACTGCAAGAGCTAATCAAAAATAACAACAAAACATACCTAAACTTACTCATACTATCCCTTACTCTTTTGTTGATTTATTAGATTTAGAATCTACACTAAAAATTATTAAAAGGCAAACCCCTATACAAATGGTGCTATCGGCTATATTAAAACTAGGCCAATAATGTTCTTGCCAATGAAATTGAAGAAAATCTACTACCCCAGGATAAATAAACCGATCTATTACATTACCAATTGCTCCACCAATAATTAATCCTAAGGCAATAGTTTCACCTAAATTTTTGGAGTTCTTAAGCCATTTAAATAAGAAAAGAATAATGATAATGGAAATAAAACAAAACAGATAGTTACTATAATCAAATTGATTAAATAAGCCAAAGCTGATTCCTTTGTTATATACTAAAACTAGATTAAAAAAATCAGTAACTTTAGTGTTAACAAAATTAGTAGCAAAATGCTTTACTATTACTAATTTACTAATTTGATCTGCAACTAAAGTAAATAAGACTATTGCTAATCCTATTATGAAATTTTTCATCTAAAGCTCATAGTTAAAGAATAAATAATGTATCTAATTAATTAATATATTATGAGCATTTAAGCAAGAAGTTATTTGTTTTTGAGCGGAAAATAGAGAGAAACCTCAACCTTACGAAAACATTGTGATAAGGTTGAGGAGAAGTATATTAATTAGCAGAATATAAATTAATATCACCTGTTAGAGTAAGATCACATACGTTAATGAAGCTTCCCATATCCGATAGTAAAGCACAAGTAGCCGCGCCATTTATATCTTTTGTTAGAAGATAATGTGATTTAGTTAAATCTGCTGCCTGAACCTTACATGCATGCTGAGCATTAAGGTAGCCTAATTCTGTACCATCAGCCTTTGCAAACCACTTAGTCGTATCAACAGTATATTTTGTCGGATCAATACGATCTAGAACGCAATTACTTACCGCTCCTGTATAACCACTAAAATAAGTTGCACGAGCAGCATTGGTAGCTGCAATAGCCGCTATTTCGCCTCCATCAAGAGTACTAAGAGCATCGATACGAGCACCCAAAGCCTTATTGACAATATCTTCTTCAATTAGATGCTGCGCAAAATTTAAAGCTGCAAGTGTATTTTGTCCGTCTATAACCTTAAATTTTTCGTTGTTTCCTTCTTCATGGCCAACTAAAAAAGCCATTATAGCTGTGTGTGTTTGATCAAAAATTTTATGATCTTTTTCATTAGCTAGAGCAGCTTTTAAAGCTAGTAAATTCGTCAGTGTATCATGTAAATGCTGCTTCTCAGTTTCGATTCTACTTGCTTCTTCATGAGCGACAAAAAGATTCGTTGTAGCAGTAAGCATTTGCTCCACAACCTTAAATTTTTCGTTGTTTCCTTCTTCATGGCCAACTAAAAAAGCCATTATAGCTGTGTGTGTTTGATCAAAAATTTTATGATCTTTTTCATTAGCTAGAGCAGCTTTAAAAGCTATAAGATCTGCCGCTGTACTATGTAAACGCTGCGTCTCAGCTTCAATTCTATTTGCTTCTTCATGAGCAACAAAAAGAGCCATTATAGCTGTGTATGTTTGATCAAAAATTTTATGATCTTTTTCATTAGCTAGAGCAGCTTTTAAAGCTATAAGATCTGCCGCTGCACTATGTAAACGCTGCGTCTCAGCTTCAATTCTATTTGCTTCTTCATGAGCAACAAAAAAAGCCATTATAGCTGTGTATGTTTGATCAAAAATTTTATGGTCTTTTTCATTAGCTAGAGCAGCTTTTAAAGCTATAAGATCTGCCGCTGCACTATGTAAACGCTGCA
>CANDYO010000027.1 GCA_947424995.1 Rickettsiales bacterium
GAAGCATTAATTCATGCTAGTTTTGTTCATGAGGTTAAAGTTCATATCAAGTGGGTAAATTCTAGAATATTAACTGAAAAAAATATTGAAGATAAACTATCAGATGTACATGCTATTTTAGTGCCGGGTGGATTTGGTAGTGAAGGCATTGAAGGAATGATCAAAGCAATTACTTATGCGCGTGAGCATAATATACCTTACTTAGGGATTTGTTTAGGAATGCAGTTAGCTATTATTGAAGCGGCGCGTAATTTATGTGATATGCAAGATGCTTATTCAACTGAATTCCATCCAGATTGTACGGATAAAGTGGTTGGCTTATTAACTGAATGGCGTAAAGGTGATAAGCTGGAAACTCGCTCTAGTGCTGATGATTTAGGTGGTACAATGCGCCTTGGAAGCTATGAATGTGTACTAACTGAGGGTACTCAAGCAGCAGAAATCTATGGTAAGCGAGTGATTCATGAACGTCACCGTCATCGATATGAAGTTAACACTAATTATATACCACAATTTGCTAAGCATAATATTGTCTTCTCTGGTATGTCGCCTGATGGAGCTCTGCCTGAGATGATGGAAAATATCAGTCATCCATGGTTTATTGCGGTACAGTTTCATCCGGAACTTAAATCAAGGCCGTTTGATCCGCATCCTTTATTCTGTTCATTTGTGAAAGCGGCAATGAAATATCAAAAGAAGAACGAAAATTTATAAAAATCACTTGTGTTTTGTAGAAAACTCTTTAACTTGATTAAAGCACTTTAGAGTGTATTACTTTCTTTAAAGCGCCCTTAGCTCAGCAGGATAGAGCAACAGATTTCTAATCTGTGGGTCAGGAGTTCGAATCTCTTAGGGCGCGCCAAGAAAACCAAGGGTTTTAGAAAATCAAGTAAAAGCACTAAAAAGCAAAAGTGACCAATAAGTGACCAACAGAACAAGTTTCAAATAGATGCAAAACTTGTAAGTTAATCTTAATTGTCCTATTCTGTATTTAGTGATAATAAATGCAATTTAATAAGAAATGACAGAATTTAAAATCCCTGAACCTCATTTTTCTCTAGAAGAAGCTAATTTACGTCAAGCAGTCGAATGGATAGCTTTCGGACTAAAACCTCTTCCTAAAGAATATGAAGCTGTTATCAGAAAGGCAGAAGAGATACAAAACTCCAATAAAAATGAAATAGATCATGCTAAAAGGCTTTTAGTTCTGGCTTTAATAGAAGAGAGAATCTTTGCTCATGGAGAAATGATAAGCGGAGATAGATTCAATGAATATAGACACCCTTGTTGGCACGCATTAAATAGATTCAATTGGGATTTTAATCATATTCAATGGGATGAAAATAAAATATTTTCTCCAAAGCAAAACAATACAACTTATGGTAATATTACTTTCAATTTTAAAGATTTAGTTAGAGCTTTTCCTAAGTTTCGTGATTTGGAAGTAAAAAAATTAATAAAAAAAATGGAACTGGATGATCAAGAAATTAATACTAGACCTAACTATCTTAGTCCATATATGAAGCTTCTTGATTTAGCAGTTACAGAGTTTAATATAACAGCTACAAATCAACCAGCTACAAAAATACTTTTTCCTTGGTTTTTAGATAAATTAAAAACTGTACAAGGTGAACAATATGCATCAGAGAGTAAGGCAAAAATGCTAGCTACTTTTGTAAGAGAGCCAGAATCTCAAATAGGTGGACTTAAAAAATTAAAGAAGAATAATCCTAAATAAAAGACATGATATCCATTTAGCTCTAAAATAAACTCCATATCACTATAAATTTTCAACATTTTTTTTATCAAAGCGTCATACCCACCTAACTCCTTATTTTTCAGTAGGTTGCAGCTGATTTTAATATGATTTTTAAAGGGTCATACCCACTTGGATCATATGCTTCGAACGTTTTTAAAATTTTAATCTCACGTTATGGTCATTCTTATTATTAAACTTTAACATAGAGGGAATCATGACTAATAATATTAACTATATACTTCTAGATACTATTCAAGCAGCTAAATTACTTAATTGCACCAAACGTAAACTTGAAGCTGATCGAATTAAAGGTGGCGGTATCCGCTATATTAAGATCGGTAAATGCGTTCGCTATAACTTAAGCGATATCGAAAACTATATACTAGCAAATACGGTCAATTCAACTAGCCAACCAAGAGGTATATAATGAGCCTTAAAAACTATCGGATGAATAAAACTGCTCTTTGTTATTTTATGCCTAAAAAAAATAAAGAGAATGAAGAAGTTAGAAAGATCAACTCGGTTCAAGATATTAAAAATTTGATCTCCGACCTTGATAACAAAACAGAAAAGCAAGAAATGCTTTGGTTATCATCACCATTTGAGATTGAGGCCTATTTTTGTGATGAACATGATAATAACTATGGGCGCTTATTATCTTGGGAAACTATCAAAACTAAAAAGCATCATAAATGGTATATGCCTGCATATTTGCTTGGTGGAGATGGTAGAGAGATATTTGATAAATTCTTATCAGAAGGAATTGAGATCAATAGCAATAAAAAAGCTAAACAAAAATTGTTGGAGTATATTTCTATAAGTTCACCACAACAGAAATTAACTTTAGTTGAAAGAACTGGTTGGTATAAAAATCATTTTATTCTACCAAATACAATTTATCCTCAGAATAACGAATTAATCTTACGTTCTAGCAATAATACTGATAGACAATTCGAATGTTCAGGAAGTTTATTGGATTGGCAGAACAATATTGCCAAATATGCTAAAGGTAACTCTAGGCTAATCTTGGCCTTATCATGTAGCTTTGCTGCTCCTTTATTGCATCTGGTTAATGAAGAAAGTGGAGCCATTCATTTAGTTGGTAATAGCTCACTTGGTAAAACCACAGCCTTGCAAGTAGCTAGCAGTGTTTGGGGATCTTCTAGCTTCATTAAACAATGGCGAATGACTTGTAATGCTTTAGAGGTTGTAGCTCAAAATCATTCTGATTGTTTATTGCCACTTGATGAACTAGCGCAAGCAGATAGCAAGCTAGTCAGTGATATGATCTATATGCTTGCTAATAATGAAGGCAAAAGACGCTTAAGAAGTGAGATAGTTTTAAGAAGTCAGCATAATTGGCGTACCCTTATTTTATCAACTGGTGAAATAGATATTGCCACTAAAGTAGCTGAAGTTTCTAAGAAAGCATTTGCAGGAATGGAAGTAAGATTTGTAAGTTTACCTGCTAATTGCAATACAGGACATGGAATATTTGAAGATCTACATGGTTTTAAAAATGGCGACCAGTTATCAAAACATTTAAAAGAAACTACCAGCAAATATTATGGTGCTCCTATCCAAAAATATCTTGAGCAGATAACTAATGATATTGAAGCTATTACCGCTAAAATAAAACAAATCCAGCAAGAATTTAAAGTCAAATATATCCCAGAAAGTTCAAGCGGACAAGTTGCAAGAGTTGCTAGTCGATTTGGCCTTATTGCTGCAGCTGGTGAATTAGCGATTAAATTTGGCATTTTACCTTTAGCACAAGGAGAAGCAGTAGAATCCATCTCTAAATGTTTTAAGACTTGGGGAAATGAAAGAGGCAATACTCAAGATTTAGAGCAAAAAATAGCAATCGCTCAAGTTAAAAGTTTCTTAGAAAAATATGGTGATAGTAAGTTTATCAATATTGGCGAAACTTCTCCGACTAAACCTATTGAGCGATATGGTTATAAACAGAAATTTGATGGAGTGTTTCATTATTATGTTTTTCCAGAAATTTATAAGAATGAAATGTGCAAGGGATTAAACTACAAACAAGCTACCAAGTACTTATTAGAAAAAGGACTTTTAGTATCAGATGGGCAAGGTAGAAGCGTAGAATCCAAGCATTTGCCTGATATCGGAAAGGTAAGAGTATATCATATAACTGGAGAAATATTAGCATAGAAGTAACGCAAGTTACGCAAATATTTAGTTGTACAAATAAAATGCGTTCTAAAAAAGCATAGGAAAACCAAGGCTTTGGAGGGCAAGTAACGCAAAGTACGCAAAGAACGCATAAAAAATACAGCTTTTCTAAAATTCAAAATTTAAAAAGAGAGAAAAATATAAAAAACTTGAAACTATATAAAAAATTTGCGTACTTTGCGTTCTTTTGCAAAAAAGGCACCTCTAAGCCTTGATTTTACTATGTTTTTTTAGAACGCATTTATAAAAATTAGGAATTATTTTTGCGTTACTTGCGTTACCTAAGAGACTACAGAATTTTTTTTATATTTAAGAGAAATGCCAATAAACACTAGGCTAAATAAGGTGCAGATAAATGAGCGCAGAATGTGAGTACCCTTGTCATTATAAAATTAATCAGGAGGAATTATGAGCAAAACTAATTTTTTACTAGCAATGACTAAAATTGAAAAACAAGCATTGCAAAAAATCGCCACTAATTTTGGCTATAACTTAAGCGAGTATATTAGACGCAAAATATTTAATGAAAATACCGATCTAGCTAATGAAGAAGATCGTTACTTAAGTATACCCAGTGATAAACATAATATCTTAAATATCAGCGTACTTTATAAATTACTTCATCTGCAAAGAGAGCTTCTAAAAAGGCAAGATTATACAGAGGACGAACTAACAGATCTTGAACGAGAAGCCTTAGAGTTCGCTCGGAAGCAAAGAGAAATCCATGGATATAAAATTATTGAGAAAAGCAATGATTAGAGATCTATCTATAAATAAGATTCTTATAATGATAGCGAAAATTATTGGAGCAACAAGTCTTGCTTCACTGATTTATAGTTTTTGTAAAAACATCTCTATGGCAGATGTTAAAATAGCAATTGCCTTTTTAGAAGCAAAGTTTTTTGGATTATTAGATAGTGATTATAAAATAACTTATACCAGCAAATATGGATTTAAATTAGAAAAAGAAATTCAATACTTCCTTAATGATTCATATGTATTAGAAGAGTTGGCTAAATATAAATTTGCTTTATATGAAGGCTTACTGTTAGCGCTATTGATATTATTGATGATTTTTGCATTGCTTGGTCATTTATGGTTTGAAATAAAAGAAATAATAGCAAATCAATCTATTAATAAAAGCAATACTTCATCTCAGGATAATATAAAGCCCTCTAGTCCAATTTATCCTTTAGAAAAGAAAGTATTATCAAAAAGAAAAGATAAGACGCCAAAAGAATTTCAAGATATATAGGAGCAATCATGCTATCAACCAGAGTATTTAAAAGTTCAAGCGCAGCAGTGAGTTATTATTCTCATGGTGATTATTATGGCAGCGAAGGAGAAGGATATTGGTTTGGTGATGGTGCTAAAGAATTAGGATTATCAGGAGAATTTATCGCTAAAGAAAATAAGGCTTTTATAGATTTACTTGAAGGCAAAATGCCTAATGGCCAAGTCTTAGCTAGAAAGATCAAAGGTGAATCAGAGCACTGTCCTGGCGTTGATTTAACCTTCTCAGCACCAAAAAGTTTTTCGATTCAGATGCTTGTTTATTCTAATAATGAGCAAAAGCAAGCAATGGAAGGAGCGTTAACAAAGGCAGTGAATAAAACGCTTAAATACATTGAAGAAAATAATTATGTTGTGGCTCGTAAGGGACATAACGGCATAATAAAGGAGCCAATTAATAAACTTACCTTCGCTACCTTTATGCATACTACTAATCGAAATGTTGAGCCACAAGCGCATGTTCATTGCCTTTTTGCTAACGCTGCTAAATGCAAAGATGGTAAATTTAGAAGCATTACATTTGATGAAATCTTAAAAAACAATAAGTTTTTTGGTCAAGTATTTCGTAATGAACTAGCTATCGAGACTAAAAATTTAGGTTATGATATTACGCCTACGACATTAAGCGATGGTAGTGGTTCTTTTGAGTTAAGCAAAATAGATCAAAAGCTTATTGATGCCTTTTCAACCAGAAGGAAGGAGATTGAAGAATTATGCAAATTCTATAATGTTACGACTAAATCTGGACGAGATAATATCGTCATTAATTCCAGGAAATCTAAAAGTTTCAGTCCTCAAGAAGATATAGTCAAAGCTTGGGCAATATTAGAGCAAAAAGTGAAGCTAGAAATTGCGCAAGAGAATCTACTAAATACAGCTAATGACAGTAAAACTCTATTAGCTATGAATTTACAAGATTTAGTTAAATTATGCGTTGAAGATATCACTCAACATAAATCAGTATTTACCAAAGAAGAGCTAGCCAGAAAAGTGCTTAAACTTTCTGTGGGTAATAACTCAATTAGAGAAATTGATAGTGAGGTTAAGAATCAAGAAACTCAAGGCATATTAATTAGCTCTGGTAATCAGTATACTAGTAAAACTCTATTAATCCAAGAAAAGCAAATTTTAAAACATGCGCAAAATTCTAAGGCACAAGCAAAGCCACTGGTAGAAGAAAAATATTTTACCGCTCATTATGATAAATTCTGTAAAAGAGAGTCAGCTATAAATCCGGAGTTTCAGATGAATAAACAGCAGCAGCAAGTTGCAAAACATATTCTGGCTTCTAAGGATAATATTATTACGGTCGTTGGGCTGCCAGGAGTTGGTAAATCAACGGTATTAGATTCTGTGCGAGATATAGCTGATCATAAGGTAAATAAAATTATTCGTCTATTTATTAGACAAGAGAATTTCGAAGGAATGGCGCCAACTGCTTCAGCATCCAAAACCTTAGGAAATGCTGCTAAAATAGAGTCTAACACGATTCATCATTTTATAGAAAAATACCAAGGCTATTTAGAAGGCAGAGGTAGCAAAGAATCTCTGCAAGCTTTAAGCCAAACTCACAAAAACACTATTATATTTGTTGATGAAGCATCTCTTATATCCACAAATGTAATGCATAAACTAACTACATTACAGTCAATGCTGAAGTTTAGAATGGTTTTAGTCGGCGATACTCAGCAATTAGCTGCAGTGGAAGCTGGCAAACCATTTGAACAAATCTTGTCAATAATCAAACCTATCGAATTAAAACAAATCGTCAGGCAAAAAGAACAAAGTCATAAGCATGCCATTGTTGCCGCTAGTGGTGGCAAGGTAAAAGAAACTTTTGCTATCCATGAAAATAATTTTGTAGAAACCAAGGATTTAAGCATAGATGCATCTGCCGTTTATATGCAAGGAGACCAAGAAAAACGGGCAAATACTTTACTTATCTCGCCAACTAGAGCATTACGTGATGCTATAAATAATCAAATTAGATTAGAGTTACAAGAAGAAGGTAGCTTAAAAGGCTCAGAAATACCATTTACAATCTTAAGGCAAAAAGATTTAAGCAAAGCAGATGGTCGATTTGTTCAGAGCTATAAAGTTGGCGATATATTGAAGTTCAATAAATCCTATAAAAACAATATCGAGAAGAATGAATCCTTGCGAGTTAAAAAGCTAAATTCAATAAGTAACAGTCTTATTTTAGCCAAAGAAAATGGCAAAGACGTTTTATTTTACCTAAAACCACATATTGATTATAGCAATAAATTTATCGTTTTTACTGAACAGCAACTAAAACTGCAGGAAGGCCTAAAAATTATCTTTAGCAAAAATAATAAAGAATTTGGACTGATAAATTCAGAAACGGCTATTATCAAACAGCTAAACAATAATAACGCAGTTCTTCAATTTGAAAATAATATCAGTAGAGCCATACCATTATCAGCGTTACAGCATGTTGATTATGGTTATTGTATAACCGTTCATTCCTCGCAAGGAAAAACTTACGCCAATACCATTGCAGCAATTAACAACCATCCCTTACTCAATGAACAAAAATCATGGCTAGTAACTTTATCAAGACATAAGGATGAGATAAAAATTCTGACTCAAGATAAACATGAATTAGAAAAAACCTTGATGAGGAATGATGGTCAGAAAATGTCAGCTATTGAACTACAAAAACAAGCAAAAGTTGATAGTAAAATTAATCTCGCTCAAAGCAAGAAGTTTGAGATACAAATGTAATTTGGTAATCTAATCTATTGACACTCATAAGACAGAGGAGGTATTTGTTATAAGTTGAGTTTCGTAAAATTTTTCTTACAGCTCGTGCAAGTAGTGTTAGCCACTGAAAAACTCATTGAAAATGATGCATAAATAATGTTATAAATTGAGCATGGGAGATAAAAATGGTACTGAATGATAACAAAGTAGAAAAAACAAAGATAAAATGTAAAGCTCCTATTTACCGAGCATCTGAAAAAATACTAAATTTAGCCATCTATCAACTAGGGACTGAGGATGTGAGCGCTTATAAAGAAAATCTTGAACATATGAATGGAATATTTTCTCTCTCATCTTCTTCTGAGCCTTTGTTAAGTGATAGCTTATCATTTAGGCAATACTTACCCGGATTTATTCAAGACAAAGATAAAATTTTGCCGATATTAGCATATGGAATATTAAGACCTGATCATGGTGAGTTTTCTAAAAATCATTATTTTGGTGGTATGTTTCATGTCATTCAAGAAAATACGAATAATAATGATTTAGATAGATATTTTGCTACCACAAGATCTTGCAATTCAGGTTGCTCCACAATAACTAGCCATTGGCCATTAAAAAACCAAATTTATCAAGAACTCAAAACATGGCTCGCGTCTGAAGATGTAGCTAAGATAGCAATGAATATAGATTCAACTCGCTATGATCCTGCTGCGAGTAATGATTTATGTGAAGCTCTTGAACTGCTTCATCTTCACAATCAGTATGTTGATTGTTCACAACTAACAAAACAGATAGATTCATCTTATAAAGCCAAGAGCGAAAAGAGTAAATTATTCTGTGAAGTTCTTGAACTGCTTAATCTTGAGAATCCATATATTGACTGCATAGAATGGGATGGGCCAAGAATTAGTTAATATAGTTTTTACCCTTAATAGAAAGAGCAGCAGAATTATCTGGCTGCCAGGCTACTCACAATGAAGGAGATGATTTATGAGTAATTTTATTTTATCACTAAGCGTACAAGATAAAACCGTAAGTCTCTCAATAAAAAATGAAATGAGACAAAATTGCTATATTTCAGAAAGCTCGATAATGCTAGATGGCTTTAAAAATGATAAGTTTCAAATTACTCATCAAAGTGGTGAGCATGCCGTCTATCAAGGAGCAACGGTAAAATATTATCCTAAATTAGTGTTATTAAAAAAGGATGAGTTTTTGTCTAATGAGATTGATCTATCTAATGCTTATTTATTTCCAAAATCAGGAGAATATTCTATTGATTACTATACTCATGTAAGTTGTTGCCAAGACATAGAAGGAAAAGACTGTTCATCTTCAGGTATGATTGGGGCATCAACTAATACTTATATGAGCTATAGGCAATATGGATCGCTAACAAGTAAATACCTATGTAGCCCAGAAAAGCTTGTGGCTTTCGTTACTAGTAAAACTTTTAAAATGCTATCCTATGAGCACCAAACAGATTTAGTTGGAGAAAAGCTGTTATTAAAAATGCAAGATTGCTTATTAACAGAGGAGCAAGATCAATATAATCTTGAATGCTTAGGACAAGCAATGTTAGATATTTAAAAAATAAATTGGACTCCAATATGCCTAAAACTCAACAAAATGTAGAAGAATTAGATGAAGCTGAAGTATTTAAGGTTCTTTATCAGATAGAACATTATTATGATTCTCTCAATATTGTTTGGTATGCAATTTTAGCTGGCACAGAATATTTACAATATTTACTTAATAGTCCTATTTTTCAAAAAACACCATCTTATTCAGCATCTAAATTACTAAACCAAAAATTTGAAGAAGATAATGGCGATATTCCAGTTGGATATATAACCAAGTGGTTTTCTATAGATGACTTAAAGATATTTTTAGATAGCTCCATCTTCTCTAGAATGGATAATAGCGGCAGGTTCCTTCAGTATAATATAAGTAATGATAATTCAAAAACATTATTGGATCTAGCTTTAGAAAAATCTCCGGAACATTTAGCTTTATTATTAAATTGTGATAATTGTTTAGCTAAGTTCGCCCCAGACCAAAGGCTTGTTATCATGAGCTCAGAAGCATCGCCAATTCTTTATAAAGCTTTTTACATAGGAAATGGTTATCCAGAAGTTATTCTAAATAGTGACGTTATCGCAAGCATGCCCCAAGAGCATAAAGCTAAGCTAATTTATGATACTTTGCACTATAGCACTGGTATAATTGGTCCTCAGCCAGATCCTTATATAACAGAAATTCCTGATAATTTGCATTTACTAAAAGCCAGTAAAGTATTTATGTCGCTTAATCAAAATATCCAGCAAAAGCTTCTATTTGGAGAATATATAGAAGGCGCTGGAGTTGAATATGAATTATAAGAGGTAAAACAATGAGTAACACTGAATGTAGATTTTATTGCAGATATCTTAAATAATACTCCTAGGCAAGTATTAGGATTTAAAACTCCCAAAGAATTGTTTCACGCCCATTTATCAGAAGCTCCTTCGTAGTGTGTTGCGCTAGAAAATTGACGCCACCATGATAATCAAAATATTTATAAATCTGCAGACAAAAAGGTTGAGATAGAGATGTAATAGCGTTCTATTCCGTATCTTCAGATCGACAAAAATAACCGACCCAGCCAACTCAGATAAGCAAAATAAATTTTTTTGAATTAAATTTGAAAATTGACTCTAAATATGCTATAGTTTAAATTAAATTAATGATTAGACGCTCTCTAAATTGTAAAAGCTTATAGATGAGAAGTCTTAAGGCATTAGAAGAAATAAGAGGTAAAGTAGCCATGAACAATACATTATTTGAAAAAGCCATAGAAAATGCATATAGTATGGCAGATGTGCATGAATTAAGAAAATTTATTGATAGTGAATTAAGTTCATTATCCATAGAAGAAAGAGTTGAATTATTAAATAAAAAAGATACCCACGGGTACGGCATTCTTGAGCAAGCCGCAAAGAAATCCCCTGAGCATTTGCAAACATTCTTAAATAGTAATTTGTTTGAAAATTTAAAAGAAGATGATATATACCAAATATTTACTTCAAAAGACTCTCATCATCATTCTTTTTTAGAAAGAGCTGCTAATACTTCTCCAAACAATATTAAGGTTATACTAGACAGTAGTGCTTTTTTAAGCTTAAGTTCTGATTATCAAATTATGCTTTTAATTGATAAAAATGAATATGAAGTTAATTTTATTGAACTTGCATTGAAGCATAAGTCATGCGCTTATATTGAGGCAATATTTGATAGCATTGCGTTACAAAAAATGACTTCCAGCGAATTAATGCGAATTTTATCCACAAAAGATTCAAATCATCTGAATTTACTAATGGCGGCTAGCGCTAATTCTCCAGATCATCTCAAAGCAGTTTTTAATAAAGATATAATAACTAAATTGCCAGCAGTAGAGCTAAATAATTTATTAGTGGAAGAAAAATTTGATGGTAATACATTGCTTACATTTGCAGCAATGAGAGAGCCTATAACTAAATTTATTACTATTTTAGATGGTTATGCTGAAGCTCATTTGCCTAAAGAAGATATATTTAATTTATGCACAGAAGAAAATGATGCAGGCCATAGTTTACTAGATATAACTCTAACAAAAAGTCATGAATATACTACTTCTTTACTAAACCATGAGCTAATTTATAGGCAACTTAATTTCACGCAGCAAGATAACATTCTAACTATACAAAATAATGAAGGACAACCTCTTTTAATTGCAGCTCTTCATAAGTCACCTCAGCATATTGAAGCGATTATTAATAGTAATACGTTTTTTAACCTTCCATCGGAAGAAAAAAGCTTAGTTTTGCTTCGTAGTCATGACAAAGACGGCAGGACATTTTTAGAAACCTTACATACAAGCTCTGAAGATTATATCCAAGCTGTACAAGGTTCTGAGTTATTCTATTCTTTAACTCCAGAATTACGCGGACAAATATTGGAGCAACTTGGGCATTATAACGAAAGCGATTAAAAATAAATGTTAACTAGAAAAGAAATCTTAGGTATTATTGATCAATTATCAAACAAGATCAAAACAACCGATGCAGAAGAACTTGATAACTTTCTTAACGCTATTAAGGATATACAGACTTTAAGTTCAAGCAATATTATTTCTTTATTTACTAACCTTAATACGCAAGGTACTACTGTTATAGAGCTTGTTATTAAGAAATCATTCGAACATTTAAAGATACTTTTAAACCATAAAATAATTGCCGATTTAAATAATAGTGATGTGCTCTATATATTGTCTTATAAAGATCAAGCGAAGAATACTCCTATTGAACTTAGCTTTAAAGAGGGCTATTCATTTATTGATGTAATCTTAAAAAGCCGCGCATTTAAATCCTTAAATTCAGAACAAACTTTTCTAGCGCTGGATACAAAATGTGAGCAAAATTATAACATTTTATGGCCATTAATAAAGTCTGGGACTCAAGAACTCAATGCAGTTTTTAAAAACAATGATTTAATCAGTAAATTAGATGAAGAGCAAAAAACAAGGATTCTAAATAATAGTAATTTACTTAATGGAGCCTTATCTAAAGAAAATTTAAAAAATATTCTGGAAAGTGATTTTTTAAATTCAATGAGTAATAGCTTTAAAGTAAGGGCTTTTACCAATCCACAAGGGCCAAATGGAGATACGGTAATCCGTTCATTTATTAGAAAAGGATCTATAGAGTTATTAAACTTATTTTTAAATAATAAATCCCTTTTTAATCTTACTTCAGAAGAAAAATATATTGTTATAAGTTCTACCTGGAAGGATCAGCCACATATATTTAAGTTAATAGCAAAATATAATCAATCCATCATAGAGGAAATATTTAAGAGCTCTGTATTTAATAGCTTAGATATAACTAATCAGAAAGAGGTAATCTTTTTTAGTAAAGATATATCTTTTTGGGAGTGTTTTTCAAAACAAAAGAATTATGCGGATAAATTTTTAAATAATTCAAACTTACCAAATTCATTATCGCATTTTTTTAAAGAGCATTTTTTTCAGGTTGTTGAGTTTTCAGGACGATTTACCGTAAATAAGCAAGATGTATTTAAAGATGTATTACTTAAAGTAGTAAAAGATTATTCTCCATATAAAATGGTAGCAGATAATCAAGGATATTCTCTGCTATATTACCTTACAACAAAAGGGTATAATTCAACCATTATAAAATCTTTTCAGAATGATGGATTTGTAATGCAAACACCTGATAACCATAAAATAGAAATATTTAATAATTATAATCTATATAGTTTTCAATATAGTAACATTACAATTTTATATTTAAGAGGCCCTGATGGAAGCAAGCCCATCAATATACCTGGACTCGTTTCTGTTTTGCATAAGAATAGAGCAAATGTCTTAACCATAGATATACGTGATAATAATGATGTAGATAGCGCCACTATTCAATCCATAATTAAAAATTATAAAATTGATAAAATTATTATTAACGCTCATGGCGCAGGTAACCAATATTCTGGAATGCCAGAAATATATTATGGAGAAAAGCTACATAAAAAACCAGAATGTACAGATACGGAGATTTTTATCTTTAAAAAAGAAGACAATAATGTTATGCAAAAACATAACTTACCTGAAGGAAATGGATACTATCTCCCAGCAAAAATTCTTCTAAAAGAAATAATCGTTCCTGCGTTAAATCATAAACCAATCAGTGTTTTTATAACGTCGTGTAATGGGCAATTAATAGAAAATTGGTCTGATGAACTTCCTTCTGGTTCTACGATTATTACAATTGGAGAGCATAATTGCAAATCGATGGTAATCCATGGTAGAGTTGGAGATTTAGCACATATACCAAATTTTATTCACCAGAGTAACTTTTCTTTTGAAGATCTCTTGATGTACTATTTAGTGAACATAAAACACTCTCTTGCGACTCCTACATATATTAAAGTAGGTGAAGAAACCATCTCATTGGCAAAGTTACAAAGCGGAAAAAACTGGATCAATGGTTTATCTGATGTTAAAGAAAAATTAGTGATAGATAAATTATGTTTTAATCAAAACGAAGAATGCACAATAAATTTAACAAGGGTTATAGATTCTTTGCAAAATGGTTCATTATCATATGAAGTTGAAAAATTTAAAGTTAAAAATGCTAGCGCAGAAACTAAAAACACAATAGGAATAATTGAAGCGCTTAATTTTTATTATACCTACTATTGTGCAGATGTTTTTGAAGAAGTTTCATCAGACGGTCAAAATGAATTATTGTATATTTGTAGTATAGGTCATCCTGTTACAGTTGGGATTGAAGGAAGCATGAATGAAGAAATAGTTTTGTAACTTTAGTATAACCTAAAATTCAGTAAATTTAAATATCGGTGAGTTACAAGAAAAATCTAGATAACTATATTTAAAAAAACGCCTATTAAAAAATCAGAATAAATCACAGCGACAACTACGTTCCAAAAATGTTTTTCATAGATATATGTAGCATATATACCTATTCAACAGCTTAATTTATAAGTCATACAGAGCCTTCGACATACAGCGTATGTACAAATCTATAATCCTGATATATATCGCATATATATAGCTTGAAGCCGTTGATTTACAAAACTTTCTGAAAACAGCATAGTGATGCAATGGTGTGAGAGTGCGACCCGCCTATGGCGTATTATTGACTGTTGTAGTGAAGGTATAAATATGGCTAATAGTTACGACTCTAGCTGTACTTGAGGAAAGTTTTTTTTTAGAAAACCTCGGTTGTCTAAATTAAATCTTAACTATGTTGATTTTAATAGTCAACATTATCTTCTCATACAACCCGATGTTCTACCATCGGTATGCTACCTGGACATGCGAGATTGGCAACGATCTGGTGTGAAGCTCCAGGAAGAATGTAACCGGAGACTGTAATGGTCTAGAGTAAGTCCCGCGAGGGAATACAATGCTGCAAGCATCACAATGTGGTACGGTGCTAGCATTAAGTGGTATGGTTAAGATATCTGAATCTTCGTTAACGTGTCGTGACATTGAATAGCTAAAGATGCTGATAAGCTTGGACCAAAAGGTAAGTGGTTAGGTAGTATTGTCTCTCACTCAGTACTACGTAGACGTTAAACCACCGGCACAAAGAAGGAACCTAACCCACTTAGTCAATAATAGGTAACGGGGTAAGCCTGTTAACTTCTTTTGCTACTTTTTTGCAGAAGAAAGTATTTCGCGAGAAATGCTGATAAGTTAGCAGGTAAAGGAGGTTGGAAAAAGCGAATGCTAGGCTGTAACGGTCTAGATAGGGATTTAAATGTTATCTCATGTGAAAGCTAAGCCCACTTCCAACTGGTCTTTCTTTGCAAGATAATTTGTGGAATTTAATTTATGAGGAAAAGCAAATGACAAGTAAAATTGGTGCGTCTTCAGCAGCTACTCAAACTTGGACCAACGTTGATTGGATTAAGATTGAGAAGTCTGTACTTAGACTACAGATGCGTATTGCAAAGGCAAAGCGGCAAAAGCGCTTTGGCAAAGTGAAAGCTTTACAATGGTTACTTACTCATTCTCACGAAGCAAAATTACTAGCTGTAAGAAGAGTAACTTCCAGCAAAGGCGCTAGAACCGCTGGAGTTGATGGTAAATTATGTAAAAGTGATAACCAGAAACTGCAATTAGCTATGGACCTCAAACAAGGAGGTTATAAAGCAAAACCCTTGAAAAGAGTTTATATCTTAAAATCAAACGGCAAGAAAAGGCCATTAGGTATTCCAACTATTTTCGATAGATCTATGCAAGCTTTATATTTACTAGCATTGGAACCAATATCAGAAATGGTGGCAGATCCAAATTCATATGGATTTCGTCCTCGTCGCTCTACTGCTGATGCAATAGAGCGAGCTTTTATAGTTCTATGCGGTAAATATTCAGCACAATGGATCTTGGAGGGTGATATCAAAGCTTGCTTTGATTGTATATCTCACGATTGGTTACTAAATAATGTTCTTATCGATAAAAGAATATTAGGTCAGTGGCTCAAAGCGGGATATATAGAAAAGCAAACTTTATTCGAAACTCCTGAAGGTACGCCGCAAGGCGGAATTATTTCACCAGTATTAGCTAATTTAGCTCTTGATGGGCTAGAGAAAGTTATCAAACTAGCATTCAAAGGTAAAGCGAGTCATAAAATTCATATGATCCGTTATGCCGATGATTTTGTAGTTACGGGCCCCTCTCAGGAAGCATTAGAACAGTATATCAAGCCAGCTATAGTAAATTTTCTCCAAGATAGAGGTTTAACTCTTTCTGAAGAGAAGACATCAATTACGCATATAGATAAGGGCTTTGATTTCTTAGGATTCAATGTACGCAAATACAAAGGAAAATTACTAATCAAGCCGGCTAAGAAGAGTATTAAATCTTTATTAGACAAGGCGAGAGAAGTAATTAAAGGAAACAAAGCTGCAACTGCATATGAATTAATTGGTCAGCTCAATCTTAAAATTAAAGGTTGGGCTTATTATTATCGTCATGTAGTAGCAAGTCAAACTTTTGCATGTATTGATGATTGCATCTATCGCTTGATAAGCCAATGGACTAGAAGAAGGCATAATAACAAGAATATGAATTGGATAAGAAAGAAATACTTTCATAGACAAGGCAAATATAATTGGACCTTCTTCGGAACATACATCAAAGAAAGTGGCGAAAAAGAAGAAAACAATCTTGTTAAAGCAAGCTCTATTCCGATTATTCGTCATATTAAAATTAGGCAGAATGCAAGATTATATGATCCAAACTACACTAAATATTTTGCTGAACGTCAGCAAAATAGGCAGAATAAATTGCATCATTATCATCAAGTATCTAAGCTTGATCTCTTTGATGAAAGAAATTGGCGACCAACTTAAACTCCTGCTCGGTCTTCGTCGAAGGCTGCTAGAAAGGCTTGAGCCGGATGATGGGAAACTATCAAGTCCGGTTCTTAGGAGGGGGAGCGGCAGCGATGCCGCTTCCCTATCCGACG
>CANDYO010000028.1 GCA_947424995.1 Rickettsiales bacterium
TTAATCTCACAAGCTGCCTGTTCCGCCGACTGTGTAAGTGCTACAGCTAATAACAGTCCAATTGATTCATTATTTTGGTGCGCTGGTTGCCAAGGCAATATGCATCCAATGAATGCTAATGTAAATGCACATATTGGTGGAGTGCAAGCATCAGTTAATGCTATGCAAAAAATAACTTTTAAGCTTCATCGTCAACTTATGGCCCATGAAACTTCATCAGATAATGTAAAAAAGATTTGCACTAAAAACCTAGCGCCAATGATGAAAAAGAGCCATTACCGGTATCATATGGTAAATCCAGACAGCACTACTTGCATACCCTTTGGAAAAAGCACTAGTGTCTTTGAAGAGAACAAGGAAACTCCAGTGGTTGGTGAGGATTTTGGTTACTTGATATGGAGGAAGAAGACATGCTGTATATTTTGAGGATTGTTATTTTGTTTTTATCTTTTTCTGCTAGCGCGACTGATACCAATGTCGTTGATCAGCTACTAACTAGTTATGACCAAATTAAAGATCATTCTTGCTCTAACAATAAAAAAGATGGCTTACGTATTTTTATATCCTTAAGCATGCCTAAATCTTTACTAGAGCAATATGACATAATCGCTAAACAAATCGGTGCGAAACTAGTTCTACGTGGCTTTAAGGATAATAGTTTTAAAGAAACAATTAAGTATACCCAGAAAATTGCTATTGAGGTCGATCCAGTAGCTTTTAAAAAATTTGGCATAACTTCAGTCCCCAGTTTTATTCTAAGCGATGGTAATAAATTCGATAAGTTAATCGGTAATGTCAGCATTAATTATGCTCTGACTAGGTTTAAAGATGAAGGTACTTTGGGTAACAAGGCACAAGAATATTTAGCGAGATTGAAACATCATGAAATTCAATAGAATAATATTCCTAAGTTTAGGTTTTATTTTTTATCACTTTAGTGCGTTAGCAATTCTTAGTGAGGAAGAATTAAGATCCTATAAACAAGAAGGGCAAAATATAGCTAAAGGACTGGAGTATAATGTAGGTGGAGCATTTCAAAATATGAATTCTAAAAACTCTCAAGAAACGATTGGTTTTGAGGGTACTAATATAAGAGGTGATAATATGCAGCTAGAAGAAGTAGAAAATTTAAGCGTAGGCGTAATGCAACATAATGATGATCAAGCTTTAAGAGAGATGCAAGGTGAGAACGTTACTTACCAATGCGATAAAAATAATTGCGAAGTTGGGCATACATTTAGCAGCCTGAGTGTAGTAAAAAGACAAGGAGAATTAGACAAACAAGGTTTTGAGAAAGATGAAAACGGTATGCCAATTAATAATCAAGCCTATTTGGATAAAGCTAATGCCTTTGCTAAAAATAATAATGAGTTTGATTTTTTAAGTGGTAAAAGCAGCGATTGCCCTACAGCAACGGAGGATATCATTACTAGCCAAGAAGAGACTTGCGATCAATATTATGATTTAGAAACTCACAGCTGTTTTCCAAGGCAAATAGTAGAAATCGCCCCTGAATATAAGTACGCTTGCAATAAAGTCAGAGAGGAGAAAATCAAGACATGTACTGAAAAAATAACATCCATTAGATGCCTAGCTAGCCAAGAATGTGATATGGGTGGAATAGAAAGAGGAACTGTTGCATCTGATATGAAATTTGAGTATGAAGCTGGAGTATTAACCATAGGAACAATTGCTGACAATTATTGGGATGGAGGGAGTTGTGGAGTATTTGATAGAACCACTACATTTAAAATCAAGAACAAAGATAGAATCAAAGAATTTACATTATTTAAAGTAGGTTTTGATGATTACATGCAAATCATTCTCAATGATCACCTTATTTATATAGGTCCTGATGGAGGTGATAAGTTAGAAGTCAAAACAATAGGATCTAAATTTTGGAAGACTAAAGTAGTAAATAATGGGTACGGTCATCATGATTGTGAAAGAGGAGTTAATTGGGAAAAAGATCCTAATATTGACCTAAAGCCATTTCTGAAAGAAGGAGAAAATATACTCAAAACTAGAGTAATCGTTGGAGGAGTAGGTGAGGGTTGGGTCAAGATTAGAGCTAAACAAAATTGCTGCAGTAATTGGGACATTCAAAGAGAGAAAATATGCAATCTTTCTTAAAAACTTTTATAATCATTTTTACTATAATTTTATTAATAACGTTAAGTTTGCTTAAAACTAATGCATATGCCTTTAATGAAGAAAAATGCCAAGTAATACAGGTTAAAACCTGTATCGATTCTACTTTAAGAATTATCGATGGATTTAAAACTACTAATGTGTGCTGGGAGCTTAAAGAAAAATTTCTTTGCATATCAAAAGAGAAAAACCATTGCACTGCTTTGGAAAGTAATCGAGGCTGTAATGAGACTTCAAGCAATTGTTTAGAGCCAGGTATATTAGAATTTTGTAAAAGCTTAAAAAAGACTTTTTCTTGTGGAAAAATTTTAAATCAAACCGATGCACCGAATGAGAATATCAAACATATTGAAACCGAATTTCATATTAAGCGCGATGAAAAGGATCTATCTAATTGCAGTGCCGAAGAAATCAATAAGCACTGTGAAGAAGTTGAAGAAAAATGCATAGAGCCAGCTGAAACTCGTAATATTAACGGCAAAGATGTTCACAAAGATTGTTGGAAGTGGGATAGAAAATATATCTGTCGAACTGATACTTTTATTGATGAGTGTAAGCAAATGCCAAAAAATTGTAAAGTAGTTGGAGAACCTATTTGTCTACATTTTAATCAGGTTGATAAGACCTGCGATCATAAAGAACTAAAATATCAATGCAATGAAACAAAAACGTTTCAAAGAGAATGTAAATCTAAAGAATTTTGCTTAGGTGGTATTTGTGAAAAACCTACCCGTCATCGCCACAATGATTTTGGTTCAAGCATAAGTTATTTAAGTGTTTTAGCGCAAATGAAATCTAACGAGCTTGAGGGGTGTAGATGCTCTAATGGCAAAACTACTTGTGAATCTAGTGAAATAGATCCCTCTAGCTGCAAGTTCTTTACTGGCGGTACAAAACAATGCGTTAAAGCAACTTCACAATTAAATTGCTGTAGTGATAAAGGAGTGTTTCGCAATTTTATAGGCTGTTCTCAAGAAGAAAAAGATTTATTTAAATTACGAAAAGCTAACCTCTGTCATCATGTTGATAGCTGGAAAGGCAAAAAATGGAATAAATTTAAAAAATATCAATCTCATTGCTGTTTTAAGTCAAAACTTGCCAAAATCATTCAAATACAAGGCAGGAAGCAACTAGGAATTGGTTGGGGAGATCGTAAAAACCCAGACTGTCGATCTCTAACTCTAGAAGAAATTCGTCGAATTGATTTTTCTAAAATTGATTTCACAGATTTATACACAGATCTTGTGGATAAAGTATCTAGTGGAATGAACAGCTCTAAGGAAAAAATCAATCAAAAAATGGGGAGTTATAAAGATGGTGGTCCTGTTATTAACGATAAATCTACCTCTGAAATGATTAACAAAAAAATTAAACAATTTTACGAGCAAAAGAAATGAAAAAATTGATTTTGATTAGTGCTCTATGTGTTTTTGCAACGGAGGCTTTAGCTTTCAAATTCACTCCTGAAGTTTGTCAAAAATATGCTTTAGGAAAAAATTGGTATTGTGAAGAAGTGCCTGAAAATGAAGTTAGTAGTGAAGCAATCATGAACTCAAATATTAGTCCAGAAGAGAAAGCCGTTCAGCTGAATCAATTATGGGAAATTCAGAGAAAAAGAGCGGTGATTACTGGCAACAAACAAGAAATCGAAAGGTTCTTAGAAACTCACAATTTGATAATCAATAAAGGAATAGATTTTGCTAAAAATACGCAAAGCTTAATTGAGGCTAATCCAATGTTAGCTGATTCAAATAGTTATTATAAAAACATGCATGAGCAGAACATTAAAGAGCAAGAGTATAATGACATATTGGAGAATAGCAATAAACGCTATGGCTTGGTGTTTGTCTATAGTAGTAGTTGCTCGCATTGTCATCGCCAATTACCGATTATCTTAAAGCTACAGGATAAGTTTAGAGTTATGGGAATCAGTATTGACGGCAACTATTTTGAAAACCTAGATGAAAATATTACCGACGAAAACATAGCAAATGATCCATTGATTCAAGCTTACCCAACAATTTTATTATTAGATAAAAAGAAACCAGCCAAAATATTTATCAGTAAGGGTTTAACCAGTTTAACTGAACTAGAAGAAAAAATAGTTAAAAGAATAAGTGAGCGTCAAAATGAAAAAAATTAGTTTGTTATTATTGCTGATATTGAACTCGAGCAGCGCCTTAGCTAGTAGTATTGATACAGAGCTTAAGTCCGTTTGGAGCTCGCTTGGTGGACAAAGCGTTAGTAATAGCGCTAATTATTACCAGGGGCAAAAAGCTGGTCATTATTCAATGGGTTCTATGTATTTTTCTAGGGCCAAGAAAAATAGACCGCTCATAAGCGTTAATTTTCCAGAAATTGACTTTGATAAAAGTTGCTATTCCCAAGGCGTTCTAAATTTCGGAGGAATTTCATTTATTTCAGGAGATGAACTTAAAAATAAAATGAAGTCTATCGCCCAGCAAAGTGGTTTAATGCTGGCCTATTTGGGCGTTAGTTCGATTAGTCCAATTATTGGCGAAACTCTTCAAGAAGTTTATAGTAAGCTTCAGGAATTAGGCGGTTTTTTAGCTGATGAGTGTCAGGCTGCAAAACAAATTGTTGGCTTTGCTGGTGATATGGCAACACAACATAGTGAGATAGCTAAAAATATTTATTCAAAAATGAATTTAATAGATGGCAAGAAGAATGATTTATCTAGCTCTTATCGAGATTTTCCAGCCAACAAAAAGAAGCTATTAGATGAGGCGGCGGCTAAAGATGAACGTTTAATTTTAGAAAACATCAATTTAGCCTGGAAATCATTAGAGAAGCTAAAAATGAATGATGTGACCAATAATGAGCTCAAAGAATTAATGATGACGATTAGCGGCACAATTATTATTACCGAAAATCCTAAAAATCAAGGCATGCCAAATTATCAATATATTTCCTCTAAGGTTACTAATCCTAGCTTGCTTGAAGCTTTAATTAAAGGCGACCGTAACATGAAGGTTATAAGCTGTATTGATAACCATCAAAAATGCCTCAAAGTAAACGAGAAAGATAAAATGATTGCTAAAAGTGATGGATTTGAAGAGCGAGTCTTAGGCTTCTTGGCAAAAATAAGAACAGCACTAGAAGAAGATAAAGAGTTGGGAAATAGCGAGCAGCATTTTTTAGCTAATAGCGGGATTCCAGCTTATGCCATTTATGAAAAGCTCTATCAATATACTAATGGCAATCCTGAATATGAACAAGGATTGCTCGTTGAACTGATTGCTTGGAATATTCTCTATAACTACCTCATCGAGATGCTTAAAGAAGTTAATGAAGCAGCTAATAATCTTCAGATTGCTGCTAATACTGAGCTTAAGGAATTTAAAGACTCAATCAAAAATGCCCAAAAATTACTGACTGAATATGAAATGACTGATCTATCAAGGTATAAGTTACAACTACAAATGATTAAAAGAGCCGAAGGAATGGAAGATGCTATGGCTAGTGAAATGTCACAATTACTAAACATGGAGAGATAGATGGAAACTTTTGAAATATACACTTTAGGATCTGGTTATTATCTAGAAAAGATCTTTAATGCTATCAATTTGATTTTGCATCCAGATAATAATTTTATTTCAGCAATGAAGCTTTCAGCTTTAGGCGCAATTGTAGTTTTAACGGTACGAGCTGGATTAAATAGCGATTTTAAATCTGCGGCTAAGTGGTTCTTCGGCGTTACGATATTAGCTGGGCTATTTCTTACCAGTAAGGCTAATGTACAAATTATTGATACATTACCTGATTCTTATGGAAGGCTTTCTTCAGCGCGGCAAGTGCAATCTGTCCCTTGGGGACTAGCTTTTATTGGTTCAGCAACTTCTAGAATCGGTAATAATATTGCTCAAAAGTTTGATCAAGCCTTAGCAGGGGTATTTAATAATTCAGATTATCAGCAAACTGGACTTTTATTTGGTAGTAAAATTGTTGAAGATACTAGTAAGTTTAGAATCGAAGATGCAGAAATCAAACAACTCATGCTGAGCTTTTATAAGAAATGCATCATTCCAGATCTTAATATGGGATATAAGCGTGCTAATGGCTATTCTTTGAAAGATCTTACTTCGAGCTCCAATATCTTAGAATTCCTAAAAGATCATTCTTCAAAAGCACGAATTATTTATGTAAGAGGAAATCCTGGCGGCTATCAAAGTTGTCAAAAAACGGCTGAATATTTATATACTTCTTTGAATAAATCTGTTGATTTAAGAATGCCTATTTTAGCTAAGCAATTTAGTGCATTTTTTAGCCAAAACCAAGGTAATAATTCGAACGAAGCTTCGCAAGTATTTGCATCAGTTTTACAAAGTAGTTATGGTATTTTTCTTAAAAATAGTAGCAAGACAGCCAAGGATATCTTACTGCAAAATATTGCAATTAACAGCCTTGGCGAAACAGCTGATTCTAAACTTTATGGTAAGGTAGCAACTGAAAGCATGACCAAGCTTGCCTATAATTCAGTTGGACAAATGGCACAGAAATTTATTCCAATACTACGCGCAGTATTGGAGTGTTTATTCTATGGAGTATTTCCATTGGTATTAATCCTGATGGTCACTCCAATTGGGCTTGATGTACTAAAAAACTATGCTTTTGGTTTTATATATCTACAATTATGGCAACCAATGTATGCGATTCTTTTTTGTATCGCTAGTAGCTGGGGCAAACTTTATGCCAACAATATTACTGATATCACTTTTACAAATCATAGTCAAATAATGCAAATTAATGAGGAAATATCAGCCGTTTCCGGATATATGTTAACGTTAGTTCCGGTGCTTTCATTATTCATTACTAAAGGTATGGTGGCGAATATGGGTAATCTTGCTAGTTCGATTATTTATATTCCTCAGTCAACGGCAGTACAAAATGCCGAAGCTGCAGTTAAGGGTAATTACCAAATCGGTAATACTAGCATCGATACTCATCATGCCAACACTAGCTCATCTAATAAATATGATGATAATTACGCTTGGACCAGTGGTATGAAATCATTTTCAATGAATAGTGGCGCTCAAGAGCGAATCTATTCGGATGGCAGATCTACCATCGACAGTAGCTTAGCTGTTAGCAATTTAGCAGGTCTTGCTAAGATTGATTGGAGTAAAGCTATTGGTAATCGTTATGATCAAAGTATCAATGATAATATCAGCAATAGTGAAAAACATAGCAGCCAAATGATTGAAAATACTAGCAGCGGATATTCTAAATTACTCGGATATGATCAAAACTATAGCAAAGGCAGTTCTGCTTATGAGAATTGGAATAAATCTTTAAGTAGTGATCAAAGAAAAACTATTGATGAAGCTAGAAATTTTGTTGAGAAAGTAGCTCACGATAATAATCTCAACACACAAGATGCCTTAAAAGTTGCAGTCACTGCTAATGCGAGCGTTGGTGGAAAGATTTTTGGTACAGGCGCAACCTTAGGAATTAAAACAGAAGGTTCTAAATCTAGCACCAAAGGAGAAAATTATAGTAAGTTAGTGCAATCCAGTAAAAATGAGAATTTTGCAAAAAATCTTTCTCAAATTGAAAGCTTTAGCAACGCTTCTACATATCAAGAAAATGATGCTATCACTAATAATATGCTTGAGGGTGTAAAGAGTGATTTTAATAGTGCTAAATCAGCAAGTCTCGAGAGATCTATAGCCTTAGATCAAGTGCATAATTTACAAAAATCTAAAGCTGATTTTGAGAGCAATAGCAGCTCTATTAGCCAAGATTTGTCTAATCAGTTTGCGCAAAGCTATATTCAGAAATTTGGTGCTGAAAAATTCGAAAATATTATTAGAACAGATCCTGTGGGGACTAATCAATTACTCAATGAATTTTTAAATAATAGAGTAAATGTTAGAGCCTCTAGCATTTCTAATGAATTTGTACGAGATGAAGCCTCTATACAAGCTAGCAACATAGAAGATAGTCATCGACAAAACTCTGAAGCGGTTAAAAATAATAATATAGAGAAGGGCGCTCAGGTTATCTCTGATGCTCCTAATAATTTCAAAACCACCATTCAGAATAAAATGGATATGGAATCTTTTAAGAAAAATGAAGTAGAGCATAAGTTAGATAATACCTCAACTGATCTCACTTTAAATGAAGGTAATATTCATAACAAAGAACATAAATTAAGAGATAAAGTGAGCCATAAAACACAATAGGAATTTAAATTATGTTACTAAATATTAGAGTTACTAGCTTAGAAATGACCGAGCTAAAGAGGATAGCCACTAGTTTTGGTTATAATTTAAGTGCATATGTTAAGCGCAGGCTTTTTACTGAGAATGAAGATTTTAATGATAAAGATATTGTCTACGTTAATCCTAGTCTTAAAAAAAGCAATCTTTTGACCGTTACGATGTTATGTAAAATGCTCTATCTGCAACTAGAGATTTTAGAAAAACTAGGGTTTAACGCAGAGGAAATATCCGCACTTGAAAAAAAATCACTTGAATATGCAAGATCACAACGTGAAAAACAAGGCTACCGAATTATAAATAAAGCCAATATTGGTGATTTAAGTGATGGATGATTTAATTCGGGGTGGACAAGTCAGCTTTCACAAAATTAGAATGCTTATGCAGGTTAGTAAATTATTAGCTCGCGTTTCTATTTATTTGATTATGTGTTCTATCCTTTATAGTTACTACCAAAATATTTCACGAGACGAATGGGAAATAGGCTGGAAGTGGATAAAAGCAAGCGTTAGCAATGATAATCATTATAAAACTCCATATATAGAGAAAGTAATTAAAAAATTTGAAATAGCTCTTTATAAAGGATTAAGTATAGCAGCTATTATGCTTGGAGTTATTATAAGCAGCTTAATAATATTTTTCTGGCTAAAGGGTCGAGGTATAAAGCGCAATATAAATTTAAGAGGTATCTTTATACTACCAGCTAAAAAACTAAAAAGTGAATTACAAAATCATAACAAAATAACCAAAGAATACCAGCCATTCACTTTAGCTGATTTTGCTTATCCCATCGCTGGTAGGAAGGATTCTTGGGGCTCTGGTGAGCAATCTCATACAATGCTAATTGGCTCGACTGGCGCTGGTAAAACTAAAATCATTCAGAACTTGGTCTATCAATTACATAAGAGAAATCAAAAAGCGATTATAATTGATGTTAAGGGAGATTATATTGAGCATTTCTATCGTCCTCATCGTGATGACATTATTCTAAACCCGTTAGATAAGCGCGGAAGAAACTGGTCGATATTTAATGAAACCAATCCACTTAAAGGATTTTCTACTATTGCTAAATCGCTTCTGCCAAAAGAATCAAAAAGTGATCCGATTTGGATAGATTCCGCTCGAGGGGTTTTTGCAGAACTTGCTAATTTATACGTAAGCGCGAATTTATCAATGTCGGCATTTGCTGATATTATTCTAAAAAGCGATATAGAGCGCTTAAGTAAATTATTGCAAAAGACCGGTGCGTCAAAAATTATCAATCCAGATATAGAAAAAGCAGCTCTTTCAGTGCTAATGGTGCTAAGTACTTACCTAAGACCATTAAAGCTCTATCAAAGCAGTAGGGATATTTTTTCGATCACTAATTGGGTAAACGATTCTTCAAAGAATAATTTTCTCTTTATTAGCTCCAGAGCTGATGTGAAGGAAGACATCAACCCATTAATAACAACTCAAGTTGATATTGCCGTTAACGCATTAAGATCGCTAAAGGAACAAAGTAATATCCCCAAAATTTGGTTTATTTTAGATGAAATTCCTTATTTTGATCAATCTATTCCAAGCTTAAAAGATGGTTTAGCAATGTCTAGAAGCTATGGTGGATGTTTTATATTAGGTACTCAAGACATGAGCAGTTTAAGTAAAATTTATTCTGAAGATACCGCGAGAAGCATAGCCAACAACTGCAAAACTAAAATCTATATGAACATAGCTGGTAAGGAAGCCGCCCAATATTGTTCAGGATCACTTGGTGAAGGAGAGATTGAAGAATGGCATGAAGGCTTATCTTATGGTGCCCATGAAATGCGCGATGGGATTCAAGTCAATCGCAATAAAGTTATTCGGCCGGTGGTTTTACCTTCAGAACTTATGATGCTAAAAACTGGAGAAGGATTCATTAACTTTGCTGGCTTTAAGCCTGCCAAATTTAAATTTGATGATTGTGTTTTTAAGAAAACCTCTCCAGCTTATATTGAAAATAAAGAACTTCTAGAACTATTCACCAAAGAATTAGAAATAGGAGAAAAGCGTCGTAAAGAAATTGAGCTCAAGCTTTTAAAAAATAATAACGATGAGAAAACTATAAAAATAAAGTCTAGCAAGCTCAAGAAATTAGAGTATCCAGAACCAGCTGCCGAAGAAAATAGCAAAGAAAAAATTCCCGTAATGAATCTCTAAATTAGGAAATAAAAATGTTATCAACAAGAGCGTTTTCAAGTGGTAGTGCAGCTGGCAAATATTATGCGCATGCTGATTATTATGGTAGCGAAGCTAAGGGTGTATGGGTAGGTGCTGGAGCTCAAGAACTAGGCCTAACTGGAGAATTTAATGCCAAAAAAAATCCTGCCTTTAATAATATGCTCAAAGGGATTTTACCTAACGGTCAAATATTAGGTAAAAAGACTAAAGATGGTATAATGCATAATCCAGGTGTTGATTTAACTTTCTCTGCGCCGAAAAGTTTCTCTATCCAAATGCTTGTTTTATCCAATAAAGAAGAGCGTCAGGCAATGGAAGCAGCTTTAACTAAAGCCGTTAATACTACGCTCAAATATATTGAAGAAAAAGGTTATGCAGTGGCTCGTAAAGCTGCTGGTGGTAACATCAAAGAGAAAATCCATAAACTAACTTTTGCAACATTTTTGCATACGACTAACCGCAATTTAGAGCCACAAGCTCACGTTCATTGTTTTTTAGCCAATAGTGCTAAATGTGAAGATGGGAAGTTTAGAAGCTTAGCCTTTGAGAACATCCTCAAAAATAATAAATTTCTTGGTCAGGTGTTTCGTAATGAATTAGCGCTTGAGACTAAGAAAATAGGTTATGATATCACCCCAACCGTACTTTCCGATGGCAGTAGTGCATTTGAACTGAGCAAAATTGATAATCAATTAATTCAGGCTTTTTCGACTAGAAGACAAGAGATTGAAGAATTATGCAAATTGTATGGAGTAAAGACCAAGGAGGGTAGGGACAATATTGTTATTAACTCTAGAAAATCCAAACGATTAGCTAGCCAAGAAGAGCTAAAGAGTGCTTGGGGCTCATTAGAACAAAAAGTTAGTCAAGAAATTGTTGATCATCAAATACCCGTTCCAAGCGGTAATTTATTTAAACAAGCCTGGGAATTCTTAACTAGTAAATTGAACTATAAATCTAAAACAACTGAGTTAAATCTTAGGGATCTCGCTACTCTCTGTGTTGAGGATGTTACTCATCGTCAAAGCGTTGTGCCTTTGGAAGACCTACTTAAAGCGACGCTTAAATTTTCTATTGGTAAATATGGCATCGATGAAGTAGAACAAGAATGTCGGAAACTTGAGACAACAGGGGTTATCATTGGTAGTAATGGCCTTTATACTAGCAAATCTCTTTTAACTCAAGAAAAGCAAATTTTAGCATATACTAAGGAAGCTATTGGAGCTTCTAAGCAAATTATTAAAGATGAGCATTTCGCCGCTCATTTAACAAAATTTGAGCAGCGGCAATCTAACTTTAAAATGAATGATCAACAGAAAAAAGCCTTGCATCATATCCTAACTTCTACAGATAGAATCATTACAGTGGAGGGGTTGCCGGGTGTTGGTAAATCAACTGTTCTTGACGCAGTGCGTGAAATTTCTAGGCAAAAGATTCTCAAAATTGAAGGATTAGCTCCGACTGCTTCAGCTGCCAAGACTCTTAAAAATTCAGCTAATTTAGATGCTTCAACTACGATTCACCGTTTACTTGGCAAATATCAAGGTTACATTGAAGGAAGAGGTACAAAACAATCCTTGCAAGAACAAAGAAAGATTTTTAAAAATGTAGTGATTTTTGCTGATGAATGCTCTCTTATACCAACCCATATTATGCATAAGTTACTGACTTTACAAAAGAAATTTTGGTTTCGATTAGTGTTAACTGGAGATACTAAGCAATTAGGGGCAGTGGAAGCTGGTAAACCATTTGAGCAGATTCTTAAAATAATAAAACCAGTTGTTATGAACCAAATCGTCAGGCAAAAAAATAAAGAGCACAAGCAAGCAGTAGTTGCTGCTAGCCAAGGCAATATTGATAAGACTTTTGCTATTCATAAGGATAATATTAAAGAACTAGCAATACTTCCCAAGCTGGCTAAAGAGGCTGCAAATTTATACGTCAAAAAATCTCCTGATCAAAGAGAGCAAACTCTGCTTATTGCTCCAACTAGAAATTTACGTGATCAAATAAATTTAGATATTAAAGATAAGCTTAATTTACTAGGCGATAAAATTGAATTTTCCGCCTTAAGGCAACGAGATATGACTATTGCTGATTATCAGTTTGCTCCTTCGTTTAAGCAAGGAATAGATATATTAAGATTCCATAAGGGCTATAAAAATTTAGGGATAGAAAAAGATGAATATTTAACCGTCGAGAAAGTAAATTACATTAGCAATAGCTTGATTCTAAAAAAGGAAAATAGCAAAGAAGTATTATTTCAGTTACATAAAGAAGTAGATTATAAAAGCAAATTTGAAGTATTTAATAAGCTTGGTCTTGAACTGCAGCAAGGCCTAAAAATCATCTTCACCAAAAATAATCAGCCCCTAGGTCTAATCAATTCTGAAACTGCAACAATCAAATCTATTAACGACAATATAGCTAAGCTACAATTTGAAAATAGAATGACTAGAGATATTCCCATGAGTCAGCTCAAGCATATCGACTATGGCTATTGCGTTACAGTACATACCTCACAAGGAAAAACCTTCGATAATACCATCGCTGCGATTGGCAAGAATGCTCTTCTCAATAACCAGCAATCTTGGTTGGTATCACTCTCGCGACATCGAATAGAATTATCAATTTTATCTGAAGATATGAAGTCACTTAAAACATACTTAAGTCATAATACTGGCAAAGAGATGTCAGCGTTAGAACTGGTATCTAAAACTGAATTAAAGGCTACTACTCAAATAGAGAAAAATACTCAAGTAACTAAAGTACAGATAATAGCCTCTATATAAAAAAATCAAGATACAAATAATTACGAAAATATTATTTAATTGCCATTGCGGAGAATAGCAGCTATAATCTCACTAATTAATGCGGAGATTATTGTGTATATCTATCAGTTAAAAGAATGGCCTAATTTTATTTGGGATAAACAAAGATTAGCAGATTCGTTAGCAAAAGTACGTTATTCGCAAGGATGTTTATTGGGTAAAATGAGCTCTCTAGGGTTTCATCTACAAGAAGAGTCTACATTACAAACGTTAACTCAAGATGTTATAAAAACTAGTGAAATTGAGGGAGAAAATCTTAATAAAGAACAAGTACGCTCTTCTATCGCTAAACGATTAGGCATAGCTATTAATGAGCCTACTGCAATAGTGTCTCGTGATGTCGAAGGAATTGTGGAGGTTATGTTAGATGCAACAAGAAATTATGATAGCCCTCTTACAAATGAGCGTTTATTTAATTGGCACGCTGCTCTATTTCCAACTGGAAGAAGTGGACTACAAAAAATTACTACAGGTAATTGGCGAAATGAGTCTAGTGGTGCAATGCAAATAGTGTCTGGACCGTATGGTCGAGAAAAAATACATTATGAAGCGCCAACCTATGATCATATTGAAATGGAAATGCAGCATTTCATTAATTGGATTAACTCAGATTCTAAGATTGACCCAGTTATTAAAGCGGCTATAGCTCATTTTTGGTTTGTAACTATCCACCCATTTGATGATGGTAATGGCCGTATAGCTCGCGCTATAGCTGATATGCTATTGTCTAGATCAGAAAATACCTCTCAGCGGTTTTATAGTATGTCGTCTCAGATTCAAAATGAGCGTAACTCATATTATGATGTTTTAGAAAATTGTCAAAAAGGATCATTAGATATATCTATATGGGTTGAATGGTTCTTAAATTGTTTGAGCTTTGCCATTGCTAAGTCTGATGAAATGTTATCTCATGTTATAATAAAAGCTAAGTTTTGGGAAAGCCATCTAGAAGAATATTTTAACCCCAGACAACGCTTAATAATAAATCTTTTATTGGATAGAAATTTTATAGGAAAACTAAACAGTTCAAAATGGGCAAAGGTAACAAAATGCTCGCAAGATACAGCGCTTCGGGATATTAATCCTCTGCTTGAACAAGGAATTCTAGTTAAGAGTGAAGCTAGTGGACGTAGCACAAATTATAAATTAAATAGCAACGTATGTGAAGAATAAAGAGGTATGTATATGATTCATTTTATGGCTTATTCAATATTCACTATTGTTAGCTTGATTATCATTATTAGTAAATACTGTGAGATTCAAAGCATTAAAAATAAAAATGGATGCTCAATTTTAGAAGCTATAAAAATTTATATTAACTCTCCTGCTGTTAAGTGTAATGAATGGCCAGTTGTGTGCAATAGTGATGATTATGATGAGCGTTTTACTCATGCGTATCGTAATTTGTCTTCTAATATCCACTATAATAGATATGATGATTAAGATTAGTCTCTACTTTTAGTATATTTAAAGCCTTTGACGTTTCCTTAAAATTACGCTTGCTTTGCAATCCACACTAAGTTACACTTAATGTAATTTAATGTAGAGTGAATCTGATATGCAACCAATGAAATACTTAAATAATTGGCTTGAACAACACGCAAATGGCGAGCATTATTTGTTTGCTATACAAGACTTAAGATCTCTTTATCCTGATTTATCTAATTCAGCTTTTAAAACGCTGCTTAGTAGAGCTTCGGATACTCTATGGTTAAAGAGAGTATGTCGTGGATTATATGTATATAAGAAAGCTATTCCTTCAAATGGGCTACTGCTATTTCACGCCGCATCGCTACTTAGGGCCGATGAATTTAACTATATGAGTCTTGAAACCGTTTTAAGTGATGTTGGTGTTATTTCTCAGATTCCTATAAATTGGATTTCCATTATGTCATCTGGCCGAAGTAGCATTATTTCTTGCGATGAGTTTGGCACAATAGAATATATTCATACTAATCAAAAGCCAGCTGATATAGGAAAACAGCTTACCTATGACTCAAAGTGTAAATTATGGCGCGCTAGTGTATCTCTAGCATTAAGGGATATGAAAGTAACGCATCGAAATTGTGATTTAATAGATTGGGATATAGCAAATGAATTTATTTGATAAATTAGTGACAGAGGCTTTAAAAAATCAGCCAGATTTATCTCCTTTAAGAGTGGTTGTTGAAAAAGAATTGTTACATCACGATATCTTAAGAGTGCTAAGCGATAATAATTTGCTAAAAAATCTTACATTTATAGGTGGAGCATGTTTGCGCAGCTGTTATGGAGGTGTAAGACTAAGTGAAGATTTAGATTTTACTGGTGGCAGTGATTTTACTAGAGATAGCCTGGCTATGATGGGACAAACCTTAGTTAAAAATCTCAATAACAAGTATGGCTTGTTCGTAAAAGTAACTGAACCTATTAAAGATAAACAAAATGTTGATACATGGAAAATAGCAATAGAGACCAGGCCTGAACAAAAACATCTCCCTAGCCAACGCATTAATATAGATATTTGTGCTATTAATTCTTATGAGAAACGTCCTATGATGTTATTAAATCCATATGGCGTTGATGTAGGAACTAGTGGCTTGATCATTCAAGCGCAAAGTCGTGAAGAAATTTATGCAGATAAATTACTTGCTTTTGCGTTTAGACCTAATCGTATTAAATACCGTGACTTATGGGATATAGCATGGCTCCACGGGCAGGGGGTAAAGCCTAGATTTGAATTAATACCTGCTAAAATTCAAGATAGAAATACTACTATAGAATATTTTTTAAAGTCATTTAATGCACGAAAAAATATGTTAAAAGAAAATAGCAAAATGGCATTAGAATTTAAGCAAGAAATTCAACGGTTTTTACCAGTAAATCAAATAAAAACCTTAGAGCAAGATAATTTATGGAATTTTATTATTTACCTCATAGAAGATTTAGGTGATCAAATCGTAAAATTAAGTAATAAATAAACAAATCAAATTATGAACTGCTTACTTCTTATTTTTAGATAGAATGTACAGCAATTTTGGATCAAGAGCAAAAATATCTTACATCATCTTACATCTAGAATCCCTTATTTATAAACATTCCTTCGTATCTTGTCTTACTTCGTCTTACAAATTATATTTTGG
>CANDYO010000029.1 GCA_947424995.1 Rickettsiales bacterium
AGTTATTACCAGGTGGTTTTGAATTGAATCAATCTCTTAAAGATAACCTTGATGAAAAACCAACCAATCTACTTGAAACTATTTACGTTGATAAACGAGAAGATCGCTTGGTAATTTTTGCTACAATACCAGCGCATGAATCTATTTATACCTACCAAATAAAAGCAGTTAATCGTGGTATTTTCACTAGCCCGATAACTTTTGCTGAATCTATGTATATGCCGAATATCTTTACTAAGGGGACCATGGGTAAGATAGCTATTGATTAAATAAGTTACGCGCATCCCTGTAAGGGTTCACTAACTGAGTTTTTACAGATTCAGCGTCATCCCTGACGAGGAAAAACTAGGCAAGGCCTAGTTTTAACGAGATCGTGGATTTCGTGAGAAAAAACTCCTGAGATCCCCGGTCGAGCTGCCTACGGCAGCTTGCCAGGGATGACGCATATCTTTTTTTATTGCTAACCTTGTAACCGAGTTAGTGAAAATTTACAGGAATAACAAGCTTTATTTATACAGACTCATTCTCAGCTAAAATTGCGCCAAAAATTGTATTTAATTCAGCACATGCGTTGTCTGCTTTAAAAATACTTGGATCTGAAAAATAAACAAGCGCAAGGCTCCCAATAGGTCCTTCACCTTCAGTATTAAATATTAACATCAAATCAATCATTGATATATAACTATCTAGCATGTCTGAATTTGTGATTTCAGCACATTCTGTAGTTTTTTGTTTAATTATATTAAGAAATTGCGTATTTCGCGTATTAAATTCAGTATTGCTTGCAATTCTATTCTCACTAATGTCATGCAATTCATCTGCTGCATTAAAATATGAACTCAAATTATTATATACCGACTCTAATTTTGAACTTACTACCTGCCACGTCTTTTCACCGTATAAATACGCATATTCAGCTTTGATATGAAGTGCATTATATGCTAAATCTGATTCTACCTTTAATTTTCCAAACAGATAATCCTCATATAAATTTGAAGATTTGATGTATAAAGCATAGCCTGATAGAACAGCCGCTCCAATAGAAGCTATTTTTGGTGCATTAGAATCTTTAGTAGGTAATGTCTTTGCTAACGAAGGTAATGCTAACGATAAACCAAAATTAATCGTTCCAAGTACATAATCACCTTTTGACATGCTGTGAACCATGCCAAGCCCACCAAAAACCATAGAGTTTAAAAAATTACCACTTAAGGCTGATATAGTATACCCGAGCGCAAAGCCTGATTTTAGTATATTGTCCATCGTAGGAACATATAAAGCCTTTCCAATATCAATAGAAACACTCATCCCATTAATTGTTAGAGCTGTTCCTCTTAAGCAATCAAATCCTATATTATCGCTCTTCGGGACGTTACCTGCTGTTGAGTCTATATCTTCAAAATTACTTTTTGGCACTTCACTTCCTATTGAACCTATAACTTTTTGCGCATCTCTCGCGACTAAAGAACCACTTGAATCTGATTTTGGCTGATCTAACAAGGCAGCTAGGAATTTAGATGCTTCTTGTCGAGAAAGATAGGTCAACACCTGATAAAATGCATCTAGTGGGATAGGTATATTTTTATTGCTCAAGATTATTTTAGAAACAAAATCTTTCTCATATTGTTCATAAAATTGTTTATATTTGTAAGTTTTTGAAAGTTGTTCCTCATTACTAGATAAACTTTTACCTATCTTTTGATTCCAAAATACTTTACCTGTCCATCCTTTCACATATTCTGAAGCAAGTCCCTCATTACAGCCTTTGTTATCGAAGTAGTCAACTCTCTCCTCTTCGCTAGTTAATTTTATACCAGCTATTTTTCTTTGCTCTGCTTTTGCAATCTTTATTGAAATAGGTAACATACCTACACCTCTGGTATTATCATAAGCATCAATACCACTTGCTAAAAAGAGCTGAACTATTCTTTTTTCTCCTTCTACAACAGCAATACTCATAATTCCTTTACCTTCGTGATTAACAAGATCAACATCAGCTCCTTCTTGTATAAGAGATTCCACTGCTTCTGTTTTGCCTCTTCTCACAAGATTATATATAGCGGTTTCACCTTTCTCATTACTCTGGTTAATATTAGCTCCAGCTTTTATAAGATGCCTTATAGCCATTGTAAGCTTTTCGTTTATCCAATAATTTGTGACATAATGTAGGGCTGTATCCCCTTTTAGGTCAGCGTAATTAGTCTTAGCTTTTGCATTTGTAAGAAGCTCTAGTACCTCAATATCTCCACCTTGAGCAGCAAACATCAAAGCTGTTTTGCCTTCTTTAGTCGCATAATTAACATCAACATTTTCTTGTTTGAGATAAAATTTTACTAAATCTTTTTCTCCTTTTTTTACAGCGCGTATAAGAATTTCTTGGTCAAGCTTATCAACTCCTTCTATTGTTCCATCATTTATTGCTGTATTTGTATTAGTTCCTATTGAGTCGCTCCCTGTAGAGCTTTTGAAATCTATAAAAACCGAAGTAGGTTTTTCATCGTAACGACCTGTTCGCATTGTTAAAAGCACAGTATTTTGCTGAAAATATTCATTCACTTCATCAGAGTATTGTGATAGCGCTTGTGTCGGTTTTAGTACTTTTATAAAATATCGGTCTGGTAACTTACCATTCTCTAAGCTAAGCTTTCTTCTTGTTAGCATATCTGGGTTACTCATATCAAATAAATCAGCGCTATACTTTCCTATATTTTTGAGTGTTGGCAGATCAACACCTCTGTACCATGATCCACTAGTTATTACTGAATAATAGCTTTTATGATCATGATAAGCTTTCTCACCAATAATATCAGGTGCAATAGTTTTCCATAAAGATGATACATAAAAATCAAAATTTTTTAAGAATCTATCACCTTCTTCAAGTGTAAGGGAGTCTACTCTATTAAAAATTTGCAATGCATCATTTTCATCTGACCTAACAAACAAAGCAATATTTTTAAACACTGGATTGCTATACCAGGATTCATCTGTACTTAGCTCCTGATGAACTCTTATCCAAGGATTACGGACTAATAGATATATCAATACTAGATATTCTTTTGTAACTCCGCTAGACCAACAGCTATAATCAAAAGCTGTATGACAAGTACCAAGATGAAATCCATGATTTTTAGAAAATTCCGAGGCTAACCTTTTTGTATCTTTCATATCAGGATAGTCATTATCACCTCTCCTTCTTAGTTCTTTTAATGCTGGATTTAGCGGTATTTTGTAGCCAGCTTCGCTTTTAAGCGCTGCAAGCGTAAGCCTCTGAGGATTTATTTCTGCTGAATATATAACTTCTGGAAAGATAACCTTTGGTTTTATATGTACACTTATATCTAGTTTAATAATAAAGTATTAGTAGCAAATTAACGACTAATTGTCAATTAATTAATTAATATTAACGTTAACTACATTGCATTTATTAAGCATAGTTAATCTTTTGATGTAATTTAATCATAATTAATCCCATTAACCAATTATTAAATATTTTAAAGTAAGCTTAAATATCAATTTAGTGTGAGTTTTAAAAATCTATTTTAAAGGAGTTTTTCTATGGTTAATTTTGGTAAAATAGCTAAAAAGCAGGCTACTACATTTGGGATCTCTGTAGCAAACATAGTAATACAAGTAGCTACTGCAGGTTTAGCACCTAAAATACCGGGCAGTGAAGAACCACCGCGAACAGCTCCTATAGCACTTACAGATCCTATAGCGCTTAATGCAGCTTTATTGTTTACTTTCGATGCTGCTCAGATTCCTACCATTCAAACTTGTAGCAACATGATTTCTGTAACATGTTCAGATATTTCTTTAACTGATTGCACAATAACAGGCATTGTTTCAGCTAAGATTACCCCTTGCTTACAAGGAATCCTATCTCTTATGGGAGAAGATTTAGATTATACGATGGAACCCCTCCCCCAGCTATAGACAGCAAAGACTGTTGCACAAAATATTATTTATATAAACAACTCTTGTGTAACGGTCCTTTTTCTTAACCAATTATTAAACATTTTAAAGTAAGGTTAAATATCAATTTATCTTAAGGGAGTATTTTATAATGACAGGTAATATAATGACTGGTGGAGAGGGAGCTGGTATAGATCCAAAAACTTTAATCATACCTTGCGCAACAACGGATTTTAATGCTAGATTACTTCAGATGGATATTCGATGGTTCCAAACCGGAAGCACGGAATCGCTCCCACTAGGTAATCTTGCCGGACCAAGAACCACATTTTCAGACCCTCCTCTTGATATTAAAGTATGTTCTGAGGTAGTATTTAAAGAATACCAAGGAGACTGTTTAGCCGTTAATAAGCTTATGATCGCTCCTTGCTTACAAAGTATTTTATCTTTTATGGGAGAAGATTCAGATAATAGTATGTCAATGCCGATGTCTTTCAAAGCTTGAGTTGCAAAAGTTTTAAAAAGATTTCAACTGCCTGCTCGCCTAAGCCTTGGCGCAGGCTGGGGATTCCCGGAGATCAAGTAAAGCTTGGGTCCCTGGAATAACGCAAAACTCAAACTTGTACAAAAAATATGTGATAGTATAAAACATGTATTACTGAACTAAACTATTTTTTCACGCCACTACTTCTTTTTACCAAATTTAGATTCTTTACCTTCAATTAAACGAATAATATTATCCTTATGTTTTATCAATATCAGCAATATAAGCGAAATCATTAAAAATAAATTTCCATCTATCGGTTCGATTACGCTTAAAGCAATTATTCCAGCTACAGCAGCAGCAATTGAAGCAAGAGAAGAATACCTAGATATAGCGAATGTTACGATCCAAGTAATAATTAAAATTAAAGCTACTTTAGGAAATAAATACAAACTAAGCCCTAAGAAGCAAGCAACTCCCTTACCTCCTTTAAATTTTAGCCATATTGGATATAGGTGGCCTAAAAATGCACTACTAGCAACTAAATAATCCATATCTTGAAACCCCAGTTTATTGGCTAATATAATTGCCAAAATAACTTTACTACTATCAGCAATTAAAGTTAAAAGCGCAAGTAGTTTACTGCCAGTACGCAAGACATTAGTAGTGCCAATATTACCAGAACCAATTTTGCGAATATCACCATGACCGGCACAAAAACTGATTACTAAACCAAATGGAATAGAGCCAATTAAATAAGCCATTATTAGAATTAATATTTCATTGAGCATTATTTTTCTCCTCTTGCCTTATCTTGCGGTAATTACTTACATGTTGATTATGATCTTTTAAATTACTTGAGAAATTATGTCCACCTTTACTATCTACTACAAAATATAATTCAGTAGTTGTTAGTGGATTTAAAACCGCTTCAATCGCAGATATTCCAGGATTACCAATCGCTGTAGGGGGAAGCCCGACATATAAATAAGTATTATATAATGATTTTATTTTTAGATCAGTTAAAGTAATACTTCTGTTAAAAACATATTGTCCTTGGGTTACCGCATAAATCACCGTTGGATCAGCTTGCAATCTCATTTTTTTATTCAATCGATTTATAAATACCCCAGCAATTCTTCTCCGCTCACTGGCAAGACCAGTCTCTTTTTCAACAATAGATGCTAAAATAACCGCTTCTTGCTTATTAGCTAAGGGTAAATTAGGCAACCGTTTTGCCCATAATTCATCAAGCAAAGCCTGGCTTTTCTTATAGATCCGATTCAAAAGCATCATTTTTGTTTCACCATAAGTATAATGATAAGTATCGGCAATAAAATCTCCTTCATTAAATTCTCTGGTGATTTCATCTATAAGCATTTTTTCATTTTGGATTTTGGTGATGATTTCTTTGATGGTAATTCCTTCAGGGAAAGTAAGCTTATGGATCACCACCCTCCCTTCATGCATCATATTAAGAATATCTCGAATAGGAGTATGCGCTGGTATCGCATATTCACCAGCTTGAAGAGGTAGATCTTGGAAAAACATCCGATGCGATAACCAAAAAACTTTAGGATAGCTTATTAAATTATACCTAGTTAATTCTTTAGCTATTTTTTTTATTGAATAACCACGCGGAACGATTAAGTTAACGACTTGATCATTATTACTCTCGGTGTTCATATAATGACTTAAGTTCAAGTAAGCCAAACCTAAACCAAGTATAAGAATAAATATCGAAATTAAGATTATTCTCTTTAACATTGTTATGCGTCCCTGAAACTTAAGAATCTTAGATTAAAATGCGACCAAACAATAAACTAGGTGTGGATATCATTCTTTCCCGCCGTAGCTTTTAGCGAAGGCGTGGCGAGAATCCAGATTAAATCTCTTAAAATCTAACGTAACAAATTTAAAAAAAAAATTCAACTGGACCCTCGTCCTTCGGACGAGGGTGACGACCTCGTTTAACTTACCGTCTACTTACACCAAAACCTATTTACACATATCTCTTAAAAATCAAAGATGCATTAGTGCCACCAAAACCGAATGAATTAGATAATACTATATCTATTTTCTTTTCTTTAGCCTTTTTGGCAACCAAATCAATAACTGTCCCTTCAGGCTGATTTTCTAAGTTTAAAGTTGGTGGAGCGATGTTGTCTCTCATCGCCAGTAGCGAATAAATTGCTTCCACACTTCCAGCTGCTCCAAGTAAATGCCCGATTGAAGATTTAGTCGATGACATCATCATATGCTTAGCATTATCGCCAAATAAACGTTGAACAGCACCTAGCTCAATTTCATCTCCCATAGGAGTTGAGGTACCATGAGCGTTGATATAATCTATTTGATCGATGTTTAAGCCAGTTCTTTTCATTGCCATCTGCATTGCTCTAAAACCGCCTCTTCCTTCTGGATGTGGCGCAGTGATATGAAAACCATCACCAGTTAGTCCATAACCAACTATTTCACCATAGATTTTAGCTCCACGTTTCTTAGCATGTTCTAATTCTTCTAGGACTACAATACCTGATCCTTCACCCATAACGAATCCATCACGATCTCTATCCCAAGGGCGAGAAGCTTTTTCTGGAGTATCATTAAAGCCCGTTGATAACGCTTTAGCAGCAGCAAAGCCACTCATTCCAACATTACAAATTGCACCCTCAGTACCGCCAGCAACCATAACATCAGCATCACCATATTGAATCAACCGAGCGGCATCGCCAATAGCATGCGCACCGGTTGAACAAGCCGTAACTACCGCATGGTTTGGTCCACTAAAACCATATTTAATTGATAAATTTCCAGAAACTAAATTGATTAAACTAGCCGGAATAAAGAAAGGACTAATCCTTTTATCAGGAGCTTGCGATAATGCAATAGAAGTTTCTTCAATACCTGGAAGTCCACCGATTCCTGAACCAATTAACACTCCAGTCATATCTAAATCTTCTTGAGATGTTGGCAACCAACCTGAGTCTTCAACTGCTGCAATAGCTGCAATCATTCCATAAGTGATAAAATAATCCATTTTTTTTAGATCTTTTACCGATAGATATTTCAAAGGATCAAATTGCCCTTCTCCTTCACCATGCTTAATTTCACCAGCTACTTTACAAGGCAAATAAGTGGTATCAAAACGACTAATATTAGAAATACCTGATTTCCCACTAATTAGCTTTTGCCAATTTTCTTCAATACCCACTCCTAAAGAAGTGACGATACCCATACCTGTTACAACTACTCGTCTCATAAAATATGCCTTATAATTAAAAAAGTTTCATTTATATTAAATAATGGATTTACTGAAAAAATTCAAGGAAAGATTAGAAAATTACTGATGTTTTTGTGAATTAAGCATAAGAATTATTTAGCAATACTGGAACTTACTTGTTTTTTAGTTGCTGTTATTTCAACAGTTTTAGACCCATCTTGTGATATTGATTGTGATGATGGACGTACACGTATAGCTTTCAGAGTCTCTAATGCACTAGGAGATAACTTTCCTAATTCAGTATCTATTGTTGTTTTATATTCTTGACGATATGAATTCACTCGTTCTTTTAAAGAGCTAGCAGCTTTTATAAAAAAATTATCAGTTTTTATCATATCAAAAGATTCACAAACTTTTGCAAGCACTTCACATACTAAAATCGCATCAAAGTTCTTTGAAGCTTCTCTTAAAGTGTTACTTCGTTGTACATATTCGTTCCCTGCAATAGCTTTTTTAAGTGCAGGTAATCTATTTTCATCAACACTTGCATATTTGTTTTTTTCAGTTTCAAGAACATTACTAAAACTTTTATGCATGTTATTAGCACTATCCTTTTTTAATCCAGAAGCTAATGCCTTTATCAATTCACCTTGATCTTTTGAATAACCATCTAACCAACTATCTAAGTTTTTCTTAAAATCCTCTTTTGTAATAGTTTCTTTTGAAGGATTTACTACCCCTACATCTTCAATATGGCCTTTAAAAAATACTTCTTCTGCATATTTCATGTAGCTATCGATAAATTCAGCTATCTCCTTTAAATCCTTATCGTCATTGGGTCCTTGATTGGCTATTGTCATAGCAATACTCTTTGAGGATTAATTATCTAAGACGTCCACCAGATGGCCCACGGCTCATCGTTTTTTTTGTCCAACCAAGAACTTTGTGAACTTGCTCAAAAACTTTATAGGTAGCGGGTTCTTTTTTTAAAGCTGGAGGAGCAATAATTGTATTAGCAATATGGCTATGATCAGGTCCTGAAGCTACAGCAGCACCCTCAGCATCCGAGGATATATTAGCATTGGTGCTATTGTTGTTTGTAGACGCTGTAATTCTAACGCTGTTAACTGGAGCACCTGTTTTACCGGTAACACTTGCTACCATCGAGAAGTTTTTCTTATCTTCTTCTCTTTCACCAACTAGAACATCTCCACCTTCTACAACATTTTCACGCTTCTTAAAGAGCAATATACTCATCCAAAATACCTATGTCTTATCATTATTGCTATTTCATTAAGTTTAATTTATAATTACATCTAATTATAGCAAAGAAGCTGATTTATGCAATCAATATTTAATAAGTTACTCGAGTTAAAACATGCAACTACTTGAACTTAACTTAAATAAAATTTTGTTATTAGACAATTATCATTTTAAAGATTCATCTAATAATATAGATTATCTTAACAGACTAACAAGCATCCAAACTGATCTAGAAATAGCTTTATCACTTTTAAATAGTGCCACTAGCAAGATAGAAAAATTTCATAGTTTTTTTCACTTTGAGCAATCATATTTCCATTTACAATTAGCGCTTATACATCTTAAGGAAAAACAGCATGAACAGATGTTTGAAGCACTTAAATCAGCAATATTTCAAGACCCTCTCAATATCTATGCCAAGCAGATATTAGCTGGAGATTATCAAATCTCACATTATCAACGACCATATAATAATTTTTTAAATTATTTAGAATTTGCTACCGAAGAAGAAGTAAAACACTCAAATGATCAAGGCTATTGGAATGATTACGCTCAATATCAACAAACCCAACAAAATGAAATTTTAACCGAAATCATTGAGAAAATTCGCTATCATCATTTAAATTATCATCAAGAATCGGCTAAACTATATATCAATAGAGCAATAATATTTTATCAACTAGGACAGATCGACCTTGCTAAGAATGATTTGGTTAAAGCTAACAATCTTGATAGTAACTTGGCGCAAAAAAATTATAGCGTTTATAATGAATTGAGGAAGGAGCTTAAGATCCCTATTTACTAATTAAAAGCAATAGCGTCATCCCTGACAAGCTATGCTGAGAGCATAGCTTGCCAGGGGATCTCGTGAAAAAAACTCCTGAGATCCCCGATCTCAAGCGCTTTTTAGCGCTTTCGTCAGGGATAACGCCAAACTTATAACAACACCTTACTCCAAATAACCCAATCTTTCTTGCAATTCCATTCTACGCTCTGGACTAATATTCTTATCTAATTCTATAATCTGTTTAATCACTTCAACATTATGATGATGAAAAGCCACATCGAGTGCAGATTTTTCTAAAATAGATTCGCTATCCGCAGAAACACCTTGCTGCAGTAAATAATTGATAAGATTAAGTTTATTTTCTTTTACTGATACTTTTAGCAAATATTCTCCTATTTCCTTAATATCAATAAAATGATACTTCTGAAATGCTTCCAATACTTGAGCATTATCTCTATCCATTATTGGCACTAATATTTGTGGAGAATTTAGCAATAAACGGCTAAGATCTCTACCCGCATATATACAATATTCTTCAATCATTTGAACTGAAGCATTGCTAATTAAAAAAGATAAAAGCTCTAAATTAAACGAATATTCTGTGTTAGCATTATATAAAATAAATTTAAAAATAGAGTCATTTTGCGAGATAATCGCCTGCTTGACTATCATCTCGTCATCGAGAAGAATTCGACCTATTTTCTGAGTAAAACTTTGAATTTTTTCTAAATTACCATGCTTTATAAGCTCAATCATTACTAAGCGATATTCAATCACCTCATCTTGACTAACATTAATATTTAGATAATTTATGCTGTTATTAATAGAATTATTGGGCACTATTGAGCTAAAAGATTTTTCGCTTAACCAGTCACTAATACTGCGACCTAAATGCTTAAAATCATATTGCTGTTTGAACATCTTGCCCTCACCTATCAATACCACCCTTAGGATTTATTTTAAATCAAAAAGATTAATTTTTGATTAAGAGAAATTGAGCAGTGATATCTTTAACAATCTTCGGTATTTCAGCTAATAAATCTTCAGAAATTAAGCCAAAACCAAAATTTTTAGCAGCTCTAGTATGGATATAACAGGCAATGCAGCCAGCAGTAAAGCTATCTAACCCTTGCGCCATTAGTCCAGAAATTATTCCAGCTAAAATATCTCCACTTCCAGCTGTTGCAAGAAATGCAGGAGCATTTTTGTTAATAACATATTGTCCGTTTGGCGCTGCAATTATACTATCATGCCCTTTAAGCAAGATAGTAGCATTACTTAAACGAGCTGCATTAATAGCTGAAGCTATTTTATCGTTATCTATTAGCGGAAAAATTTTAGTAAACTCTCCCAAATGTGGAGTAAGGATTACATCACTCTTAATAGCTTGAAAAAGCTCATTAGGATCATTTTGAAAAACTGTAATAGCATCTGCATCAAGTACGGTATTTTTAGACAGTCGCAGACATTGCAAAACGTTGATCTTAGTTAGAGCATTAGCTCCATTACCAGGACCAATTAACACTGATTTTACTCGAATATCTGCAATAATATCATTTATATTATCAACTATTTTAACCATTACCGACATCATAGCACCGGCATAAATAGGTGCAGTCTTAGCATCGCAAATGATACTTACAAGACCTGCTCCACTACGTAAAGATGAAAGAGCTGCAAGTTTGCTCGCTCCTGTTGAACCGGTGTCAATATGACTACCTATAATGACTGCATGACCTCGATCATATTTATGTATATCACCCTTAGGCACGGGGAATTTTTTTAACCATAAATCAGGTGAATTTTCCTGCATACTTTTTAATATTATTTATATGTTATCGAATTAAATTAATTTTTTGCTCATTTATTCAGCCAATCAAGGTCGTCACCCTTGGCCGAAGGCCGAGGGTCCAGTTTAAATCTCTTAATATTTCAAATGTAAAAAAATTTAAAAGTTTTCAACTGGATCCTCGCCCCCAGCAAGAGCTGGCAGCAAGGATGACGACCTCACGGAACTCACCAACTCAGCGAATCTAACCCTAGAAGCTGGTAAATCTATGTTTTGCGGTTGACAAAGATGCTTATCAATAAAATAACTCATCAATTTAAATCCAGCAATAATATCTTCATCTATTATTTCTCCTTCTTCAATAAAAAACTTAGGCAATTTAAAAAGCTTGTCATGATAATCAGCGCCGACCTCTTTAGTCACTGCTTTACCAGTTTTAGGCGAAACATAATATAAATTATCTTTAGAGCCAGTTACTGCACAAGTTTGCAAATCTAAACCATAACCAATCTCTTGCAATAGAATTAATTCCAGTTTAAGATATTCTATAAGCCAGTTTTTATGTTCTTTTAAGGTTAAAAGATAACTAATTGAATTATCATAAATTTTTGCTTCTAATACTCGCTCAGGAAGTAAGCTTAAGATAGAGCAAAGACTTACCACTGAAGTTAGTTTTAGCTTGTCGTTAATAATTGCCATTGATAACGGCCTCAATATATCGCAATAATAACTACCTAAATGCTCTGGTAATCTTGCCTTCCAAGTAGCATTAACTATATTACCCACTTGAATTTGGTTGCGAGTTTTTTTATTTAAGAATAGAAGACCTTTATAAACACCGTGTGTTTCGCTAAGGACCCAACATAATAATTTATCATCACTAAACTGTTGCTGTTTTATGATTATTGCTTCACTAGTCCATTGCATAATAAATTAAAATACTTAAGGAGATAAACATATGACTATGCCTACTAATAAATCTAACGTCAATGCGTTTTTACTTTGTTCAATACTTGGTATATTTGGGATTCATCGTTTTTATGTGGGTAAATATTGCACTGGTATCTTACAGCTACTCACTTTAGGTGGACTTTTTATCTGGGCAATGATTGATTGGGTTATAATTATTAAAGAAAAATTTACTGACTCTAGAGGTGAAAAATTAACCTGGGAAAAAGATAAAACCGGTCAATATGCAGGCTTTTTAGTTAGATTTGCAGCCCAGATAATCGACGGTGCGATAATTTCGGCAGTTATGCTATTTGTGGCTCTAATACTTATATCAATAAGCATGTTTTTTAATAGCAATTTAATAATTTTAATTCAAGCCTTAGAAGAGGTAATTGAATTAACCTTTACCATTTTATATATTGTCTTCTTAATCGCTTCAGTAAAACAAGCAACTATTGGCAAACAAATAGTTGGCATTATTGTTGTCGATCACCAAATGCAAAGATTATCAAAGCTACATTCTTTAGGTAGATGTTTAGCTTATTTCTTTTCTTATCTTACTTTAGGCATTGGCTTTTTAATGATCGCTTTCACCAAAAAACATACTGGGCTACATGATATCATTGCCGGTACCTATGTGATTTATGGCAAAAAATAAAATGACTACGAGACCATTACTTGATTTATCCTAGCTACTAAGTCATAATGAAAATTTGAGTGCAATTATATGAGAAAATGTTAATGACTAATGACTTGTTAGATCCTGAAGTAGTGGACGAAAATGAAGTAAAGCTTCGTCCATTAAAATTTAATGAATTTATTGGTCAAACTAAGCTTAAGGATAACGCTCATATCTTCATTAAATCTGCACTTACTCGCAAAGATGCTTTGGACCATGTCTTATTATATGGCCCTCCAGGTCTTGGAAAAACCACTTTAGCTCAAATTATTGCTAATGAAATGGGTAGCAATTTTAAATCCACTGCCGGACCTATTTTATCTAAGGCAGGAGATTTAGCTGCCATTTTAACTAGCTTAAATGAAAATGATATATTGTTTATCGATGAAATTCATCGACTCAATATTAGCGTTGAAGAAATTTTATATTCCGCAATGGAAGATTTTAGCTTAGATCTTATGATCGGTGAAGGTCCATCAGCTCGCAGTATTAAAATAGATCTACCTAAATTTACTCTTATAGGAGCAACTACTAGAATTGGACTAATTTCTAATCCATTACGTGATCGTTTTAGCATCCCATTTCGCTTAGAATTTTATGAACCAGCAGATCTTAAACAAATTATACTTCGCGCTTCATCAATCATTAAAGCGAGTATTAGTCAAGATGGAGCCGAAATAATTGCTAGACGTTGTCGCGGAACACCTAGAATAGCTCTCAGAATTCTTAAACGAGTACGTGACTATGCTTTAGTTTATAATGCTAGCATCATTGATGAAAAAATTACTAACATTGCCTTAAGTGAACTAGATGTTGATCATTTAGGCCTTGATAGTGGCGATAGAAAATATCTACGCTTCATTGCTGATAATTATGCTGGTGGCCCTGTAGGTATTGAAACTATTGCAGCTGGTCTTGCTGAACAAAAGGATAACATAGAAGAAACTGTTGAACCTTTTCTAATTCAATTAGGACTAATTCAACGCACCCCAAGAGGTAGAATGCTTACTCCTCAAGCCTTTGAGCATTTAGCTAATTAACCTACATACCCGATTTTGATGTTCATTAAATTTATTTATTCTATTACGCCTTTTAGACATTGACTCTTTATTTTGTTTACTAGACAAATCATTCCCTCTAACTTCTGGTATATCACCTATATTCGTTACTTTCTTTATTTCAGTCAGCTCATCAGTAGAAATTATATCTTTAAATTTCTTATCTGGAATTACCGGAGGAGAAAAACTATTCGTTGTAGTTACAGGACTACGCGACGGAGACAAAAGAGGAGAAAAATCATTTGTTGTCGTTGTAGGACTACCTGAAGGCGACAAAGGAGGTGAATCATCATTTATACTCATCGGACTAGATCTATCTACTGAAGGCTCTGTAACCTTAAAGCTTTTAATCTGTTCTTGTAAATCGCTTGGGATCAAATCTTGAAGTATTTTACTAGGATTTTTTGGTTTAACTGGACCATTCTCTAGTATCTGAACTTCTTTTTTTGATGGTACATCTTTAGATAATTCCTCGGTTTTAGTAGACTTCTTTTCCTCGGAGACTTTAGTCGGTTTGCCACCCCAAGGACTCAAGCTATTCAGCAACCCAGCTCCCATATCATATAGTTTGGTGGTTATAGTAGGATTCAATATTGATTCACTAAATAATGGGTCTTTTTTTAAATCCTCTTCAACTTTAGCCTTTGTATAATGATATAAATATTGAATCTCTTCATCGCTGCCGCTTAATTCTTTTTTAGCCACTCTTTCTAAAGTAGCTGCTTCAACTTGTTTGTTAAAAGCCATATTTGCAAGATCATGCTTATAAGTTCCTATAGCTTCTTGCTCTTCTCCATATTCAGGAACATCCATCTTAAGCGTTGCAATTTCAGTTAGATTTTTCATTTGTTTAGTTTCATTTAAAAATGCTTTACCAGACTGACCTGTAAAAACAGAAGTTAAGGTGTAAGTAAGCGCAGTTATATCTTTGGTCTTAGCAGACTCAATAGCAGAATAGAGGGTAGTCAATGAATCCACCAATTTCTTCTTAACTGCCATACCTACACTCGATAACACTTCCGCTTGTTTTGGCTCTTGATATCTTTTAAATTTATCTTTATAAATCCTAGCAAAATGTATTTTAGCAATTTTTATTTTTTTCTCAGAAAAACTTAAATCACCTGCTTGCCATATTTTATACTCACCTTTTAAATTCTCATTAGTTTTGACCAAATTTTCAAGAACTTGGACAAAAATAACTTTCTCTTTTTCATTAGCAAATACTTGCTGATCTGTTTGAAAAAGCTTTTTTAAAATAGGGTTGTCTGCATATATTTTAGTTAATTGCCCGTCTAGATCAGTAGTAATACTACCTTCTTTTTGTATCCCTAAAGCTTTTCCTAATCGTGGATTTTGCTCTAAAACAAGATTGGTTCTGTTTTTAGCATCTATATATTTTTCTAAGTGTGCCTTCTCATCTAAAATAGCTCTAGTGGTTTCATTAGCTAAGTAATCAAAATAAGTTGAGTAAGTAACCTTTGCCGTAGCAAAAGCGAGCGGAAGCATTTTTCCTCCCTTTCTTGCTGCTAAACCTGCTAAAACTAAACCAACTATTTTTTTATCTTTAGAATTATATAGTTTTGCATAAGCTTCACCAAATTCTTTTTGGTCATTTAAGCGTTTTATAACCGCAGGACTTAAATAATAAGCAGCTTTTTTAACTACTTCACAGGTATATTTATAGCTCTTAGTATTTTTAAGCCATTCTGGATCTGGAAGAGGCTCAATACCTATAGCCACAAATGCAGCTTTATTGACTAATATGTTCCCTAATGCAATTCTTGCTGTGGCTACCGCTTCAACGACTAAATCATTATCTTTTAAGCTAGACATTGTTTCTTTGATTCTTGCTGTTGCTTTTCCATAATTGCTTGCTGAAATTTCAGGAGAAAGCTTAATTTCTTTGCCAAGGGTAAAATTCAGCACTGGACTTATAAC
>CANDYO010000030.1 GCA_947424995.1 Rickettsiales bacterium
CAAGCGGTGTAGCTGCTCCTGCTGAGCAAACGGTAACTAAAGCTCCCACTATAAATTGCGAGGCTCCGAGTATGCCCACTCCTATACCGCTAAGCGTATCTTTAGGTGGGCTTTTAGCATCAAGAGTAAAGAATTGAGTGCTGCCAAAACGAGCAAGCTCTAAAACCTCACTACTAGCACTCGTTGGGCTTTGCCCGACTATCTCAAAAATAGGCTTACTATCACTATCTTTTACGACAATAACTTTGTCTTGAGCCATGCCTTTTTCTATTAACTCAAGAGCGTTTCTGATGTAGTTAGACTGCATCTGGTGAATGCTCAGTTTCGTAGCTATCTGCATTGATAATTCAGAATGATTTTCTGCGTTACCTACAAGAATCTGCATCATGTGCAGCTGAGGGATAACAACACTCTCTAATTGCATTAAGGAAGAGTTTAAATGCTGAATACCGTTCTCAATATAACCTAGATTATTGTTTTTAAGGTTCTCACCGTTTTTTCTAAAATAGCTATAGGCAAGATTATAATTAGCAGCAAAACCATATTCTCCTGCTATAGAGCTCGCATTGGTGAGTAGCTCTACTGATTTATCATAACTATTACCCTTCCCAAACTCATTAACACCTTCTAATGTCAGATAAGAGGGATTAGCCATTATGCTATTGCTACCGTAGCGGACTCTCATATCTTGGGTAAAATTATCGAAAGCTTGCAAGATTTCAGATCCGTCGATTTCTCCCTTAGCTGCTTCATCTAGCTGATGAGATATGTCTTTAAACCATAAACCCCAATGCTCTTCTAGTTGCCTGAGCTTATATGTATTATCATCTCTTGCCTTTAATTCATGTGATAAACGGCTAAAACGAGAAAACATCTCATCTTCAATCTCTATTTTTGGAATAAGCCTTTCTTTGATATCTTGCAGTCGCAAACGTTCAGCTATATCTCTTCTTAAACGTAAAATTTCTATATCTTGAATATCAATATCTTCTTGATCGCGGGTAGCATTATGTAATTTTAGCGACTCATAAGGACCATTTAGAACAAGGCCAGCTGAACCCGATAAGCCTTGACGAGCAGTCCTACCAAAAGCTTGTTCTTCTACCCTTAGGTTAGAGGGGAGAAAACTTACGCATACATGCAAGCCTCCTGAATTTTCAACGGCAGGAGTTACTTTAATATCAGTACCACGACCGGCTAAATTAGTCGCCACGATAACATGCCCAATTCTAGTGGTGGTTTCAATAACCTGCCTGTTTTCGCTTTCAGAACCGGTTGTATAAGTATGAATGAAATCTTTATCTATACCTCCGTCAATTAATGACTGTTGAATATTTTCTACATCTTCAATAGTTTCAGCTAAGATTAGAGTAGCTCGTTTTGCTTGCCCCATAGAAATTGCCGTATCTAATAAAGCTTTGTACCACTCTTTAGTACTCTCTGCGACAATAGCCGGTATTTCAGTAAACTTCTTTGGTTTAAAGGTAGGTATAAAAGCTAGATCTACGCCATATACTTGCTTTAAGAGCTCTTGTTCATGAGTGCTACCAAGTGTACCGCTCATTCCAAATATCTGCCCTTGATAACGCTTAAAATAAGCCATATTGGATATAAAGCTGCTAGTAAAGCTCTCAGAGGTCATGGCTAAATTATGCTTAATTTGCATATATTGATGCAAACCGTTCATCCAGCTAGTTCTTTCTTGAACTACGCCCGTGCTTGCATAATCAATTGGCGCTATTACTTTCTTGCCGTCTTGCTCTATTATTAAATAATCACGCTTTTCAGACATGCTAAGGGCGGTAATAGCAGACTTAGCCCAAACAGGAGCTTGTTTTTCTACAAAAGATTGTAAATGACTAGGAACTAATATTTGCTCAGTGTCATCTAGTACGGGACCTATACCAACTAGTTTTTCTATATAATAGGTAAGATTCTCTTGCATCCATGGAAGGTAACTATCCAAAGAAGCTCCGCCTTCGGCTTCTTCTTCCTTAAAGTAATTTACCATTTGCTTTAAGTAATGATAGGATGTTACAAAGATAGGTGCTAAATATTCCATACTAGGCGAAGGAGTAGCTAGTTTTGCTATCCTACCACTATCATCAATAAGCATTGAGTCTACTTCATCAATAATAGCTATACTACTTGCAAAATCACGCCCACCTTTTGTACCAAGTAGCTTATATTCTTCTCTTGAGGTATCAGCTTGAAAATTTAGAGCATCACCGTAGACAACATTTTTTGTATAACAGTCTTTAAGACCCGTAACCTGACCTGTTGTAATATTATGAGCATTAGTTAATCCGAAAATATCATAAAAGCTAGACCATTCTCCCGCATCTCTTTTAGCGAGCACTGAGGAGCTAGTAATAATATCAACATTCTTGCTTTTTAGAGCATTCAAGGTAGCCATCATAGCTGTAGTGCAAGATTTACCCTCGCCTGTTGAGATTTGTAGTAATGATCCTTGATCACGCCTAAGCTCCATTATCATAATAGAGGCAAGCTGAACAGTTCTTGGCGTATGCTTATTATGTATGGATATAGCTCTATCTATCACCGCTATCATCTCCGGTAACATTCTAAGATCATTTGCTACTTCGGGAGCCTTCTTGATGGAACTAGCCCATTTAGTAATCTGACTTTTGTCCCATTGATTAATTGGCAGACCTTGATGAAAAATAATACTATCACTCTTGGCAGCGCTACGCATAGTTCTATAACAACTATCTAACTCACCTCCTTTTTTAGTTAATTCTATAATGGCTGGGTTAGTCTGGTTTAGATTGGCAATATCGACAAGTACCTTATCTAGTTCAAACACCTCTACAAAGTCTATATGCTTAACTTTCTTGCTCTCGTTAATTAAAGCAACTTGCATTATTGTTTTAGGATGCATTGCAGGAGTTGATACTATAGTATTTGCCCCTAAGTGATTAGGCTTTTTACCGGTTATAATTTCTAAAGTTTGAGGTTTCCAGTTATTGTAAGATCCCCTGCTATGAAGGTTTTTTAAAAAGTTAATATAATCAAAACGACAAGATTGATGTAAATCTGTATTAGTAACTAATCGCTCTTCTATTTTCTCAATGATTTCAGGATGAATGATGCCTTTTTCAATAGAAGTGGTAGCTGCCCTCAGAGCGGACTTAATACCAAGTAAATTATCTCTGTTATGTTCTTCTTTTTCTAGATGAGCAAGGATACCTCTTTTTACTACATCTTGTACTTGTTTTTGAGTATCTACTGAACAATGTTTGCCTAACTGAGATAATGGATTAGTTTTCATGATTATGAGCTCTACTTTTTAAACCAAATCAAATGAGAACTCTACGCTACCAATAATATCAACATGTTCTAGGGCTTTAAAAAATATATCATCACCAGCTAATTCAATTAATTGATAACCAGCTTCACTTTGGCTTGCAACAGATTGTTTTTGAACTTTGATTGCTTGAAAAAGCTGAGCTATTTTTAGCAAATAAGATACGTCATCTTTAATATCAGCATAAGATAATTCAGGAGCAATAGTTTCTTTTCGTACTATCAGTTGATGATATAATTTATACAAATATTCTGCCGTTAAATCTTTAGGATCTTCTGTATCTAAAGCTTTTAGTTTGTTCTGTAACTTATTTATGTTTGACGATAAGACGTTTCTAATATTGTTTGATTTGTCAGAAACGCTGCCCAAAGTAATAACATTATTAAACCCTAGAGATGCAGCAATAAGAGCTTCTCCTTCTGCTGTTAATTGATTACCGTCTAGATTTAAGCTAGCTATACAACTATTGCCCTTTAACACAGTAGCAATATGCTCCGCATCGTTTTTAGTAAAATTATTACTACCTAAATCTAATTTTGCTATAGATATATTATCTAAAAGGACAGAAATAATTTGCTCCACTTGTCCATATCCGATGTTAACTGATTTTAACCCTAGAGTATGTAGTCCAAAATTACTTTTTAATGCCGATAGTATCTCTAATACTCCAGCAACTGTTAGATAATTATTGTTTAATATTAAGACATTCAGCGCTGTTCCTGTCTTTAATGTTTCTGCTAGAAAACCTGCGCCATTTGAATTAATTTGATTGTTGCTTAAGTTAAGAACCCGCAAATTACTTATAACTGAGGATAGGGCTTCAATACCGCTATCATCAATTTGATTATTAGTTAAATTCAAATATTTGATGTGATTATGATTCTCTAGCATCGCAGCTAAATATATAACGCCAGTAGATTGTATCTGATTATTGGTTAAATCTAATGTAGTTAGACTGTTATTTACTTCTAAGGCTTTAGCTGTAAATATACAACCGGCTTCATCTAGTTTGTTACCTTCAATATTAAGCTGCGACAAGGTTTTATTTGTTTGTAAAGCCTCTGCTACTTCATACATACCTAAAAAGCCTAGCCCATTAGCTGAGATGTCTAATTTTACAAGAGTCTTATTATTTGTTATCAATAGAGCTAAACACTTACCACCTTCCTTGCCTAGATTACCCACCCTAGATACATCAAAACTTTCTAGAGAATTATTTTCTTTTAGGCTATCAGATAGCATAGTTAAACCATCAATAGTTAGAACATTTCCAGATATATTAAGATGTTTTAGTGAACATTCTTCGCTTGATAAAAACTTTCCAAATTGCTCCATTAAACTTGCGTCTAATCCACTTGTTGCAATATTTAAACTTTTTAATGCTGTATATTGAGCTATGATTGTTAATAGTTTAGATAGGCCTTGCCGCCCTAAATGCATATTACTTAAGTCGAGAGTAGTAATTAATTTGCTGTTTTCTAATATCTTGCAGATAGCCTCGCTTGCTAAAATTTGAGAAGCTTGAGAGTTATGACTTAAATTCAAATAAGCTAAACTAGTATTGGATGCAAGGCTAGAAGATAAGTTTTCAATAACTTTAGGTGTAAGCTGATTATTACTTAAATCTAAATGAGTAAGCGAGTTATTTTGATTCAAATTAACGGTAATTGCTAAACCTCCTTTCTCTGTCAAAGCATTACCTGCGAGATTTAAATAAGATATCTTATCATTAACCAAGAACATTTTAGCTAAATCTTCAGCCAAAGCATCGCCCATGAATGTATTTGATAAATCTAAATGGACAATAGTTTGATTCCCGGCTAATCCTTGTTTTATGATTTGTTGTACTTGTTGCAATAGCGATAATTGTTGTTGCAATGGTACCATTTGTTGGTGGGCATTGGTTATTAACGCCTGCTGCTGTTGAATAATTTGCTGACTTTGAGTATTATACTGTTGCTGTGCTTTATTGATTTCTTGTTGGGCTTTTTGCTGCGCCGTTTGCAATTGCTGAATTCTTTGCCCGGCATTCAAAGCAAGGTTCATATCTTGTTGATTACTATGGTGCGTAAAATGAGTTATTGTTTTATCAAGCTGTAATGACTGCACAACATCTTGTAACTCCTTTTTATCCTGAGCTTGGCTCAATATTCGATCAATGTTTAATAAATTGATATTTTTATCGTGGTATAATTTTAAAAAAGGCCGTTGATCTTCATGTTTTGCTAAAAATTTCATAAGCTATATCTCTATAATTATTTAAAAATCATTTAGTTCTTGCGCTTCAGCAAGTAATTCTAAGCTATAGTCAAAACCACCATGATTAGAGTCAGTTAATAAATCTTGTACTTTATGTTCTGCCCTTGAAAACATTATTTGCTCTATTGATCGTAATTTGTCATTGCTTAAATTATTATCGGTAAGATCTAAAGTAATAATAGAAGAAAGACTATCATTGAGTATTTCCTCGAAATCATCAGCCAAAGCATCTGTAATGCCGTTATTAGCTAAATTGATTTGCTGGATAACACTATCCTTATTTATCTTGCTAAGTATATGAGCAGCCCCCATATCTTCTATGTTATTAGAGGAAACATTTAGATCCAGAATTTTACTGTCGGTAATTAATGTTGAAACGATTGCTCCGCCCTCAATACCAATATTGTTAACACTAATGTTTAGCTTTCTGATTCCGGTATTTGCCTCTAAAGCCCCGACTAAAATCATTATTCCTTGATAGCCTAATTTATTATTAGATAGATCTAACTCGATTATATGGTGATTAATACCAAGCATCTTAGCTAAAGGCATTACCCACAATGCATCAATGTTATTTTTGCTTAAGTTGAGTAAAGCTAGAAAAATGTTATCAGTAAGAGCTTCTGATAAATATAATAGACTATCTTTAGATAAGGACGTATCTGCAAGGTCTAATGCCAATATTTTTTTATCGGAGTTTAGATTAGCAAATATTTCTTTATGACCTACTAACTTACCTGTTATAACTGTCAGTAATTTAGATGCTTCTACTAAGCCAATATTTAATGAATATATAAAAGCATCAGCACTATTAGCGCCTGCTTTAATTAGCGAGGTTATACCATGCTCAAAACGGTGCAGCGTTGCATAGTCAACGGGAGCTCTACCTTGAGAGCTTTTTGCATTTACATCAGGAGTTTTTCTTAAGATAATATCAAAATTATCAACATCATGTAACCTACATACATCTTCATATATTCTAGTGTGAACTAGTTCTGCTGCTGGAATAGATAAAGCTCTAATATGAATATTCTCAGCCATCTTCATATCTGGCGCCTTAAATGTCTTTACCACACTTACAGATTTAAGATACATCGAATGTTGCCAATCCCTTTCTTGGCTAATCTTAGCAATTACTTGAGTGAGATTTTGATTTTGCTTAATTAAGGATGTGGTTTTTTGATCAGTTAGATTTATATGCTGTTCTACGCTAGATTTACAGAAACTAACATCTGCAAGAGTATCCGGGATTTTAAGATCTAGAGCCGGAAAAACACCTTCAAATAATTGTGTTTTGTTATGGGAATACGACTGAAGCTGATGGATTTCGATATTCGTAGTATTTAACTCTTGATCAGAGGGACCAACTACAGGAGATATACCCGATAATACGTCCTTCCATGTTTTCATAATTAAGCTACCATATCATTTAACACAAATTAATTTCAATGTTATTCGCGCCTCCTGTTACGTCTACTTCATGAAGGTCAGTTGTTTGTACTTCATTAAATATTGTTTGCATTACTGTTTTATCTACTATGTTATTACGCGGATCCTCGGCATTAAACTGCTTTGAGATGTAACTTAATAATTCTTCACTATTAGTTCGCATAGCAATATCAATAGCACTATCGCCATTAGCATTGAGTATTTTTAAAGACTCAGGATGCTGATCAAGCATATAAGTAATAAGTTCGATTTGTTTGTTAGCAATAGCATAGTGTAGCAAGCAACTTTCACCTGATAATAACCGTGATGCTAGTTCTGGGTAAGAAGCTAAAACAATTTTTATTGTATCTAGATCATTTTGTGATAGCGCAAGAAGTAGAGTATTATCAAAATCACTAGTTGCAGCTAATATTTTATTTGTAATTGCGATATTACCTTTGCCAACTGCATATTGTACTAGTGTTTTGTTGTTCATACTGCATGCGTCCAAGTTAGCTCCTGCGTTTATAGCAAAGTTTAGTAATTGCAGCTTGCCTTCATCAATTGCAATTGTAGCTAAAATATTAGGGTCAAAGCGTTTTTCAGATATAGTTTCAATAAGAAATTCTGCGCCTTTAGTGTCAAACTCATGAGATAGTAAACATGCTCTTTGAATATCGTTTAAGCTATGGATATAAGAGCTGAATTGTTCTTTAACATTTGCAAGTTGATTTTTCGTAGAAGTAAGTAACTGCTCTAGATTAGATTGCTCTTCTATGCACAGTTTGTTCTCATGTTCTTTTGACTTTAATACATGTAACGTATCTGCAAGTTGATTGATTTGTAATAGATATTGCTGAATTTGGGCATTAATTCCACCAAGATCATGATAATATTTGCCGCTATTAAACCTTAATTCTTGATGCTCAGTCCAATAAGGTTCTGCATTAACACCGCAAATACTTGTTTTATGTTTTACCCTAACAGTTTCATTATAATAATACTCATTTACACCGCGGGCCGATGCTTGATCAAGCAATGATTGTTTAGTTAGAATTGCTTGATTAAGTTCTTTCATAAAACAAATCTTAGTCGTTTGTTTAAATTACATTGTTATATATCAATTCTTAAACCCAGTAATACATTATGACTCCTATAGCTTATTTTTCTTGTCATATTTTCACCGTCTGAATTTTTCTTTGGTTTTGTACTACCAAAATCTCTCCACGAATAGGCTAGCTCAGCATTCAAGCTGTCAAAAATAGGAAATGCCACTCCCGCTCCTACCGTATAAGCAAAATTATTAGATACCTTAGTAGAGAATCCCACATCAACATTATTGCCCTCAGTATCAATACCTGTAATATGATATTTTGTTTTATGCTTCGCAACTCCTACTCCTGCACCTAGAAAGATTTTACCCACACCTAATTCTACTATATCTAAGTTACCACCGAGCATTAAAGTAGATAGGTCTACCTTTTGGTTGAATTTTTGAGTACCATATTCTTCATGATCTTGTAATGAATACTTAAAAGCAGGGTTAATATAATGTTCGTAAGTTAGATCTGCTCTAAAATTATCTAAAACATAATAACCAAATCCAAAAGCAATTGAAGGACTAGTTTTTGATTTAGCTGTAACACTTCCTGCATCATCCTTATATTTAATATTATTAAAAAAATTACCACTAACATGAGCCTTTACAAAGAAATCACTTGTATCCAAACGCTCAGCAAAAGAGGTTGTAGATGATAGAATCATTGACACAGCAATGATTGAGCCAGTGAGTTGTTTTTTCATGTTTAGTCTTAAATTTCTAATATTAAAGATCTAATTTAAACAATTATTGACGGCTTGATCAACTGAAAATATTCAGTTTTCTATTAGTTTCTGGTTGCAAGAGACAAATAAGTAACTTAAATGAAAGTAAAAAACTAGCTTAGAACCTAGGCAGCACAATGCTCTTGCCTTGAAATCAATTATTTGTTATTGGTTTATCTAAGAGAACAATGGAAAAGTTAAAATCAGCATGTACAGCGATATCACGGCAAGTTCAAATTCTAATGCGATTTTGGAAAAAACTGCTATCAACATGCTACAAGCGAAACTTGATGATAAATTAATCAAGTTGGTTACGGGGTTTTCTCAAGAAACATTGGACAAACTTAAAAACAAATTATTATTATATTAACAATAACTTGGAGTAACTATTATGAAGATTTTTATATTTATTTTATTTTGTACAATCTCTTCCTCAACTTTGGCAGCTAAGATTGCAGTTGTATATCATAGCGGTTATGGTCATACGGAAGTAATTGCTAAAGCTGTTTACGAAGGTACGCTTGAGATGAAAGGAACTGAATCAAAGTTAATTAAAGTCAGTCCTGAGGGTAAAATATCGGAAGCAGATTGGCAGACTCTTGAAAAATCTGATGCTATTATTTTTGGAGCTCCAACTTATATGGGTTCTCTATCAGGTCCATTTAAAATGTTCATTGATACTACGTCAAAAATATTTTTTGAGCAAAAATGGAAAAACAAGATTGCAGGTGGTTTTACTAATAGTGGAGGCTTAAGCGGAGACAAGCTATCCTCGATGCTAGAATTAGTAATTTTAGCAGGTCAACACGGAATGATCTGGGTTAGTCCAGGTATACTACCAGAATCACCATATGCTCCTGAAAATATTAATCGTTTAGGTAGCTATCTTGGAGTTATGGCACAATCAGATCAAGGATCCCCAGAAACTACACCACCGTCTGGAGATATTAAAACCGCAAAGCTTTATGGCAAACATATTGCGGAAGTAGCAGAAAAATTTGGTAAGTGATTCTGTTATTAAATGAATTTAATAATTTAAAATGTAAAAGTTGAATGCATGAAGAAGTTATAAACTTTTGGTTTAATGAAGTAAACCCAAGCGATTGGTTTACTTATAACGTCAATATAGATCAAATTATTATTGAGCGTTTTGGTAAATTACATGAGCAAGCTAGACAAGGAGAACTTTATGAATGGAGATTTGTTCCTCAAGGAGCTTTAGCGGAAATTATAGTTTTAGATCAATTTTCTAGGAATATGCATAGAGATCATGCAAAATCATTTGATAGTGACGGTATGGCTTTAGTATTAGCTCAAAATATGATAGAAAAACAACAAGATAAACATTTAATTCCAGATAAGAAAGCTTTTTGTTATTTACCTTTTATGCATAGTGAGTCACAAATAATTCATACAAATGCTTTAGATCTATATAACCAGATAGGTCTAGAGCAATATCTACAATTTGAATTAAAGCATAAAGCAATCATTGATAGATTTGGAAGATACCCACATCGTAATGCTATTTTAGGTCGTTCTTCTACAGAAGAAGAATTAGAATTTTTAAAAACATCTGTTTAGAAGTGTTGTAATTAAAAATAGATCTAATAACGTAGTTAAGTTAAATAATTAAGCCGATTTACGCAATTTTTGTTGTAGAATGGTCTTAGATAAGCTAATAAACCATTATTAAAGTTAAAGTACTGGGTTTTTTTCAAGGGACTTTAGATAAACTTTAAAATTAAATTAACTAATTATTTGAGGAGTTAACAATGAATAAAACTGAATTCGTAAACTACATAGCAAGCGAGCATAACTGTACTAAGACTGAAGCAGAAAAAGTAATAGATAGATTTGTCTCTTCTGTAATTGATGCAATTGGCGCTGGTAACGAAATATCTCTAGTAGGTTTCGGTAATTTTTCTGTTAGCAAAGTCGCTGCAAGAGATGGCCGCAATCCTCGTACTGGGGCAGCTTTAAAAATTGCTGCTTATAATCAACCGAAGTTTAAGGTTGGTCAGAAGCTAAAAGATGCGGTTAATAAATAATTTGTTAAATGGTATTTTATGCAAAAAGAACAACCAACTTTTCATCCGATCTCAAAAGCTCCTAGTATTTTAGGAATAACCAATGATATGTTGGATAGTTCAAAAGAGCAACTTGTAAGCATGGAAAAGATCAAGGACAAGCCTTATGTATTAACGGATGAACTTATTAAGCGTTCTATTAAACTATATACATCACAGAATGAAGATTTAGAAATTTTTTTACGGCAATGCTATATATGGAGAGAAAAGGAATTAAACGAATTACAGCATTACCAAGTTAGGGCAATAGAAGACAATGTAGATACGATAACTAAAATTAATAATCAGATTCTAGTTATCGTGAATGCCTGTAAAAACTCAACTATTGATAAGATTCTAGAAAAAGATGATTTTGAGCTTGCTTTTGAAGCTCTAACGGGAAAAATACAATTACCAAAATAATTCAATATCAATAAATATGCAAACAGGTAAAATTAAGTGGTTTAATGGCGTTAAGGGTTACGGTTTTATAGAACCGGATAACAAATCAAAAGACGTTTTTCTTCATGTTTCTGAACTAGCTAAAACTGGTCTTGTAGATATAAAAGAAGGAGAAAGACTGAGTTTTGAACTTGAAAATGTAAAAGGAAAAATCGCAGCTATCAATATTAAGTTGATATAAACTTTTTGACTTCTGTGCAGAAGTTGATTAAACCCGAAAGAAATTAAAAACCCATTGAACTACCAGTTACTAATATGCTACTCTCAAGATGATAGGCTATTGAGCTTATTTAGATTTAGTTTAAAACCAATTAAAATATGAGGTAAAATATGGTAACAAATGGCAAGTTATATGAAGATGTCATGGAAAAATTAAAATTTGAACCAAGGCTTGATTCTTCGAATATTACAGTCGCTATTCAAGGTAATCATGACATTGTATTATTAGATGGTAAGGTAAACAGTTTTTCTGAAAAGCTTGTAGCAGAAGATGCGGTAAAGAATATACAAGGTGTGAAAGCTGTAGTTAATGAAATTGAAGTAGATGCATCATTGCTGTATAAAAAAACTGATTCTGAGATTGCATCTGATGCGCTTAGCGCATTGAAATCAAGTGTATGGGTTCCTTCAGAAAAAATCAAATTAGTTGTAAAAGATGGTAATCTAACTTTATCTGGCGAAGTCGAATGGCAATATGAGAAAACTTCTGCTTTTACAGCTGTAAAGAATCTTTGGGGTGTAAGATCAGTTACTAATGTTATAACGGTAAAACCTTCTATTACCATAAATGAAGAAAAGGTAAGGCAAGAGATTGCTAAGGAGTTTGAGCGACATGCTCGGCTAGATGCTTCAAAGATTAAAATCAAAGTCCAAGGCAGCAAAATTACCCTTGAAGGCGAAGTGTCAAACTTTGACGAAATGGATATAGCAGAAGATACGGCTTGGTCAGTACCGGGTGTTGCAGAAGTTAAAAACGAGCTAATAGTTGATTAAGTCTTATGTACATTTTTTGGAGGGTATTTATATGTTAATGAGGCGAGTAATAATAGGATTAGTAGTTTTTATTATGGCAGTTTCTTATATTCAAGGTAATACTATGGCAAATAATGAGAAGCTTTACAATACGGTTATGGACAAGCTTAACTTTGAACCAAGCCTCGATGCTTCTGATATCACTATATCTATTAAGGGTAATTCGGATGTAGTAGTACTTGGTGGAACAGTGAAAAGTTATATCGAAAAAACTATAGCGGAAAGTGCAGTTAAAGCTATTAAGGGTGTTAGGATAGTCGTAGATGAACTTGCAGTCGATTCGTCTCTATGGAAGAAAACAAGTGATACAGAGATTGCTAATGCCGCAAATAACAACTTAAAGTGGAATATTTTAGTTCCATACGATAGAATTAAAGTTGTTGTAGAGAGTGGAAAAGTAACCTTATCTGGTAATGTTGAATGGCAATACCAGAAAATGAGTGCTTTGCATGCAATCAATAAAATTCATGGTGTAAGATCTATCACTAATAATATAATTGTTGAACCTCTTATAACTATTGATCCTAGCGAGATAAAGGAACAAATTACTAAAGAATTTGAACGACACGCCAAGCTCGACGCTAGCAACATTCAAGTTACGGTGGATGGAAAACAAATAATCCTTAAAGGTAATGTGCGTAATTTTGATGAAATGGACGAGGCGGTTAAAGCTGCCTGGTCCATACCAGGTGTTATAGAAGTTAAAAATGAGCTTAAGATTTTTTAAAAGGCTAAACGTAAACCTTGTACCTACTGTCTTAAAAATCACCTTTAATAAATAATTAACATGGTCCCAGTTATGGCGTTTTTGAGTTATCCAGATTAAGGAAAAAAACAACGTTAGAGTTTGTACTATTAACAGGACCCTTTTTACCAGGGTCCTGGCCGAAGGTCTATATTACGTTATTTTACAATTTTAGCAGTCCAGTTTTTGGGTGCCATTATATGGTTATAATTTACATTATAATATACTATTGCTATTGGTTATAGCATACAATACGATTGTCGAGTAAATATTTTAAAACCATGTATAGTCTAGTTTTACTTTTAATTATTACACTTAGTTCATCTAATAGTTATGCTATTGAATTAGAGGAAGCTTTAAGAAATGGCTATAATAACGATGAACAACTAAGAATCATTAGAACTGATTTCTTAAATGAGATAGAGCAATTTCCTAGGGCTCTTGCCGGTTTTATGCCTAAAGTATCTGCGGAGTTTGATTTAACAGATTCAAAAATCAAAAGAAGAAGCAGTTCTATTGATTCTCGTAGAGATTTGACATCAACAGACGGTTCAAGTTACTCAAGATCTATAAGGTTAGAACAACCAATATTTAACGGTGGAAGCAGTGTTGCAGAACTAAAAGCGGCACAGTCTGTATTTAGAGCATCTAAAGGTGCTTATTATACTAAAGAACAAAACATATTTTTTGATGAAATCACTACGTATCTAGATTGTGTAGAAGCTCTAGAAAAATACAAAATTTCAAAAATAAGCGTTAAATCTAACAACACTCAATTAAAAGCTATCAAAGAGAAGTTTAAATTCGGTGAATCAACTGAAACTGAGATAGCGAGTGCCGTTTCAGCACTCGCTACCGCAGAAGCGAACCAAGCTTTAGCCGAGGCAAATTTTGCATCAGCTAAAGCTAATTTTACTAGAATTTTTGCCGTAGAACCGATCGGTATTAAGATGCCTTGGCTAGCAGCCAGTCTACCAAAGAGTTTAGAAGAATTTATCGAGAAGGCAATTGTTTCTAACCCTAACATATTATCGTTACAACATTCAACTAAAGCTTCTAAAGCCCACGAATACGTTGCAAAGGGTGCGTTATTGCCACAAGTCTCATTCAAACTACAGAGTGGTAATACTAGTTACAACCCAGAAGATAGATCAAATATTAATAATGATAGTATAACTTCTACATTGTCGGTCAATATTCCTATTCTAGGTAAAGGAGGGATAGAATATTCAGATATCAGAAGGGCAAAATATCAGACAAGAAAGAGCGTTCTACAGTTAGATGCCCAAATAAAACAAATTAAATCTAATTGCAAAGCTATATGGGAAGGACTGAATGCTGCAAGAACTAGGGTTGACGCTACATTTCAAGGTGTTAAATCGGCTGAAGTAGCCTATGAAGGAATGATTCAGGAAGAAATGCTAGGCTCCAAGACTATAGTCGATGTTCAAACTTTTGAAGAAAGATTACACAAAGCAAGAGAATCTAGAGTTGCAGCACAAAAAGAACTGGTGCTTGCTAGCTATAGGATAAAATCTTTGATGGGAGAATTAACTGCAGAAAAAATGAAGCTAGCTGTTGAATATTTTAACCCAGATCAAGAATTCAAGAAACTAAAATTAAGAATTATAGGATTTTGATAGTTATGAGTGGTTGGTTACGGGAAGGTACGGTTTTTCTTGCAAGGGGTGTTTAGCCCTTTAGGTGTAAGGCATTCAGAAGACGAGTTGATTTTAAAATGATGAGGTGGTGGTGCCTTGAAAGCCTTTTAAAGCAAGGGGTTCAGCTTTTGGATGATTTTCATGACTTTTTGAAAAGTGGATTTGTGCCTATTATTTTGCGACTCCTGCTGCGATAGCTCGGTAATATACAGAGCGGCTAATCCCGACCATAATACAAATCTTGGTTACAGAAAATTCTTCTGACTGCATTAGTGATTTTAATGTTTTTAGTTTATCTGTCGTAAGAGCTTTAGGTCTCCCGCCTTTCCTTCCTTTACTATAGGCTGCATCTAAACCTGCTTTAACTCGTTCCTTTATCAGTTCTCTCTCCATTTCAGAAAATGCTGCACACATACTAAAGAGTAACATCCCCATAGGAGAGGTAGTATCAATATTATTTTCTAAAGAAATGAATTCAACACCTTTGGTTTTAAAGTCATTTATAAGTTCAATAAGCTTTGTCATCCTTCGCCCTAAACGATCAAGACGAACAACACAAATTGTATCACCTTTTCTTAGTCTACTCATCAGGAGATTTAATTGTACTCTATCGTCTTTAGCTCCAGAAATTTTTTTTTTGAAAATTTCATCGCAACCAGCTTGTATCAATTTTTGCACCTGGATTTCTAAACTTTGATCGTTTTTTGAAACTCTAGCATAACCAAATTTCATTTTTACCCATCTTTGTTAAAATTATGTTTCAAAAACATAATTGATAGGGTATTTTGCTATGAAGTCAATTGGTATTAGTTTTGAAGCAGATTTTTGGGTAAATATGTTATAAAAATGCAATTTATTTTAGGGACACCTAAAACATGTGTTTTAGGGACTTTAGGATTTTGTTTAAACAGTTAATAAAATTAAGAATTCAGTATGAATGACGCAAATAGATATAATAATGAATTAAACGTTAAAGGTAGAAAGCTTACTGGATTCAAGACTATAAATGTCATATTAGGAAAAAATGGATGTGGCAAGAGTTCATTATTGCGGGATTTGAGTGAACAGTATAAACGGGTCCAGTGGAAGAACACCCAAAAGTGTCGTTTTACTTTTTTAAAAGTTTTTTCACAGGAGCGGAAAGAACTTTTTAGCGGCGCTTTTTTAGTGCTTTTCACTAAAGATTACAACATCTCGAGTCCGAAGATATTT